>CAYTLU010000096.1:0-4253 GCA_964438665.1 uncultured Bacteroides sp. | reverse complement strand
ATATGCTAAAAATGGTTAAATATATTTTTTGCACTTTGTCTGGTATTGTCATGTCCTACATTTGGCGGACCGGTTTTCTTCAAGCCCGGTTTTTGACTTGATTATCCGATGCAAAGATAGCGCAATTATGCCAAAGGACAAAATGCACAACCGGCGCTGATGTGTGCAGTGTTGATTATTAATCTATTGCATCGGCTGAACGGATCTGTCTGTAACTGTCTGACAGATGTGTGCATATACCGGGCGTATAAAAACGCCGAAGATGAAACGAACGGCTTTGCCGCTGAGTCGCTCTTTGTATAATGTTGACGTATTTTAACTTATTTACAGGATTGCTGCGGCAAGGGTGTCTCCGGATGTGCGTACGGTTGATTCAATGCCTTCAACGTAGGCATCGGCGGCCGATGGTCTGATTTGTGTCCGGATGATGTGTTCGCGAGCCCGGAGGTCAAGCAGGCGATTGCGTATTTCGTTCGTTGTGCGACATTCGTTGAGCATTGTTTCTGCATGTCGCTGCCCGAGACGGTAGGCGGGACTGTCAGCAGCCGCAATGATTCGCGGACTTTGGCCTTCTTGCGATGCACTTCCTGAACAGGCAGCGGAGAGACCGCAGACAAGCAATATGAAAATATGTGCAAGATGTTTCATGATAGGGGCATTTCTCTATGAAGTTGTTCATACCCGAAGGCGTCATCATACGGCGGAATTGTTCAGCATCCGTTCAATCGCTTTTTTCACATCCTCCATCAGCCATCGCGGTGTCGATGTTGCGCCGGCAATGCCTATGCCGGATGCATCGGCAATCCATTCAGGTTTTATTTCGGATGCGTTGGCAATTAGGTGAGTCCGTGGATTGGCCTGAAGACATTCTTTGAACAGCACGCGTCCGTTGCTGCTCTTTTTCCCGGCTACAAACAGAACCATATCGTGGGTCGATGCGAATCTTTGCAGCCCTTCAACGCGGTTGGAGACGCGGCGGCATATCGTGTCATGGCATTTGACATTCTCCGGATTGGCAGACCGGCTGATGATCTCGCGGCACATGGACTGGAATCCATCGATCGGTTTGGTGGTCTGGCTATAGACGGATATTGGTCGGGAGAAATCAATGTTGTCGAGCGATTCCGTCCGCTCAACAACAATGGCATCTCCGTTGGTCTGCCCGACAAGGCCGTTGACTTCGGCATGTCCGGTCTTTCCGTAGATGATAATCTGGGGCGCATCGGGGCGTGTGTATGTGGCTTTTATGCGCTGTTGCAGCTTGAGCACCACCGGGCATGTAGCATCAATGATGTCAATGTTGTTGCGGCGTGCGGTCTCGTAGGTGGATGGCGGCTCTCCGTGGGCGCGAAGCAACACTTTCACGTTGTGGAGCGTTTCGAGTTCGGCGTGGGAGATCGTGATCAATCCTTTTTTGCGCAGACGCTCAACCTCGTCAGAGTTATGGACTATATCTCCGAGACAGTAGAGTGGCTGCCCTGTGGCCAGTTCCGCCTCTGCCTTTGATATGGCGGATGTGACACCGAAGCAGAATCCGGAATCGCTGTCAATTTCTATTTTGACATGAGATGTGCCGCTCATTTTCGCCTTTACCTTATTTTGCGGCTGTGATTTGATGATACAGGTCGAGAAGCCAACGGTTCTGGCTTTCAATGTCCATTGTCGAATTGTCGAGGATAACGGCATCATCGGCACGGCGGAGCGGGCTTTCTTCGCGCGTCTCGTCAATATGGTCGCGGCTTATGACGTTGGCAAGCACTTCTTCGAATGATGTCGGGACACCTTTTTCTATAAGTTCGGCAAGGCGTCGCCGGGCTCTGGTCTGGGGAGATGCCGTGACAAATACTTTCATTTCCGCATCGGGAAACACGGTCGTTCCGATATCGCGGCCATCCATGACGATGCCCTTGTCTTTCCCAAACTGCTGCTGCATCTTGACCAAGGCATGTCTGACGGCGGGGATGGCGGCAACCGGCGACACGCAGTTGCTGACGGCCATCGAACGAATGTCGCGCTCTACATTTTCGCCGTCAAGGGTGGTGTATTGGCATCCCTTGTCAATGCCAAACCCGATTTTGATTTCCGGCAGGGCGGCTACAAGGGCTGATTGGTTGACCGCGCCTTCATTGTCGATCATGCCGTTGCGCAGGGCGTATAAAGCTACGGCGCGGTACATAGCGCCGGAGTCGATGTATTTATATCCGATTGCCGATGCCAACTGACGCGCCATGCTGCTCTTGCCTGATGAGGAATATCCGTCAATGGCTATTGTGATGGAGTGTTGATTGCTGTTCATTTGTGGTTTGATTGGATTTTGTCAATTGAGAAGTTCCGACAGATTTGTCGAAACGTTGAACATGAATGTCGTAGCTCCGGTGTGTGGCTGGGCGAATGCTATGCCCAGACGGAATGAACTGACATTCAATCCCGCGCCAAGCGAAAATCCTGACAGGATGCTGCGAGAATAGGTGCTCATGTCGGTGCGCGTCTTGTAGTTGTAGCCCAACGAGATATGAAATTTGTCGGAGGGAATGATGTCGGCCGCAAAGATGAGGTGCCTGAACAGATTAGACCCGAAGCTGTCCTTCAGTTTCAATTCTTCATCGGATGTCCCGTCGCCGGTCTCATAATATGGCAGTTTCCATTTTGTCAGATTCCATGCAGTTATGGAGAACCGGATTGGAAGCGAGCCGAATGATTGCGCCCATCCCAGACGTAGATCCACCGGCAGACGGTCGTAGTCGTCCTGAAAACGCTTCACTTGTCCGCCGAGATTGGCTATCACAACCGACAGCGACTGGTCGCGTTCAGGATCATAATAATTTATGCCAAGATCCGTGGCGACTGCAAAAGCCGAGTATTCGCCATAGGAACTGTAGATAAGTTTGAGGGCTATGCCGCCGCGAAGCCTGTCAGTGATGTCATGGCTGTAAGTTCCGCTGAAATTGACATCTTTCGGAGAGAAATCACCTGTCAGATTGCCGGTTTCGTCAGCTCCTTTGATTGTTCCGTAGCCGTAGTACTGCACTCCGACAGCCCATGCGCTGCGGTCTGTGGCTTTGTTGCCGAATCTGACACCTGCAAAGTTTGAATCTCCGATATAACGCATATAGTTGACGCCCAATTGCATATCGAATTCCGGTCCGAGCAGGGCCGGATTCTGGTCAATCGAGTTTATATCATCGTCAACGTTGGTGATGTTTATCCCGCCGAGTCCGTAGATGCGTGCAGAAGATGTTGTGTTGAGGAAATTATATGCCGGCGACCCATCGTCGGCGCTTGCCGGCATTGTTGCTGAGGCAGATAAGAGAAGTATCAGTCCGGTGTTTCGTATGTGTTGCGATAATGACATTTTCGTGAATTTAGACAACCGCTTGAGGATTGTTTCTATTGTTTAACGATTTTGCGTCTAGCATATTATATGGTTAAAGACTTTTTCAGCAAAGCGGCTGTAAAGTGTCAACAAAGATAAAACAATAATAATCATTCTCAAAATGAACTTGAATGATTTTGCGGTATGAAATGATTGCTATATTTTTGTCGGTGCAATAAAAACCAATAAACAAGTTTTTTTCACCAATCAATACTATATACGGCGAGAAGCTCTCTTATGAAACATTTCTACATCCGTCGCTTTTTGTTTTCAATAACTGCCCTTGCTTCAGCTTCGGTTTATGCGGGTGCGCAGCAGCTGACAGTAGTGGATTTTTTCCGGCCGGGCGACAGACAGCCCGAAGAGGCGTATTTGATGGATTTTGTCGATGTCAGCCCTCAGTTTCCCGGCGGGGAGGCTGCTTTGCGTCGGTTCATAAACAATGAGCGTCAGTATCCGAGAGATGCTTATGATGCGCGTGTGCAGGGAAGGGTGATGTGTTCGTTTATTGTGGATGTTGACGGATCGATCCTGAATATAACGGTTCAGCGCGGCCCTTGTCAGAGCCTGAGCCATGAGGCCGCCCGAATAATATCCAGCATGCCGCGGTGGGAAGCCGGGCGCATCAACGGACAGAAAGTCCCGGTGTGCTACTTCCTCACAATCCCATTCAGATTATAAGATTTATAATAAACGATACAAAACGACCCATTTTGTTGATGTCAGCAAAATGGGTCGTTTTGTATCGGGTTAAAAGAGGGGGTCAGTTGATTACGATTTCATCGATGAAGAGGAATCCGGGTTTACCTGCTCCTGCGCCGTGCCACTCGGGCAGGACATCCTCGCAGAGTGCTGTCACTTTCACGTAGCGCGCCTTGAC
>CAYTLU010000095.1:0-14278 GCA_964438665.1 uncultured Bacteroides sp. | reverse complement strand
AAAGCGTATAAATATGGTACAGGTTAAGATGAAATATGGAATTGATCTCGGTACGACCAATTCTGCGATTTGCAAAATGGAGAATGGAGAGCCAACCATTCGCAAAACGGATACTCTTAAGGATACTCTGCCTTCTTGTGTCTCTTTTACCAAGAAGAGGGTTGTTAGGGTTGGTGACAGCGCAATGAACGACCTACGATCAGACAAGTCGCGTTGCACCAAGTCAATGAATAATGGCAGTGAGAATGTCTTTATTGAGTTTAAGCGTACAATGGGACTTGATACCTCCTATGAAAGTTCGTATATGGGACGTGGCTACTCATCCGAGGAGTTGTCTGCAGAAGTGTTGAAAACTCTTAAATCTTTCATCTCGGAGGAGAATGTAACGTCTGCCATTATTACCATTCCTGCGAAATTTAAGACAGACCAAATCGCAGCCACCAAGCGCGCTGCGACATTGGCAGGAATCACTCAGTGCGAATTGCTCCAAGAGCCTATTGCCGCATCTATGGCGTATGGTCTCTCTTCAGAGCAAAAGGATGGTCATTGGTTAGTATTTGACTTTGGCGGTGGCACTTTCGATGCAGCACTTCTTCGTGTAGAGGATGGTATTATGCAGGTTATAGATACTGAAGGTGATAACTATCTTGGAGGTAAGAATCTTGACTATGCAGTTGTTGATGGCATAATTATTCCTTATTTGAAGGAGAACTTTGTTATCGACGAAATCATGAGTGACGAGCTGAAGAAGCAGATCCTTCGTGATGCAATGAAGTTTTACGCAGAACAAGCGAAGAATCAGCTATCATTCAAGGATAAATGCGATATTACATCACAGCTAGACGAGTTCGGTGAGGATGACGAAGGCAATGAGCTTGAGCTGGATATGGTAATAACAGCAGAGCAGTTGAAATCTGTCGTTACTCCAATATTCCAAAAGGCAATAGACATTTGTAAGGCTCTAATTGCTAGAAATAATCTAACTGGCAAATTGGATACTTTGATCCTTGTTGGTGGTCCTACTTATTCACCTGTGTTGCGTCAGATGCTTCGTGATCAGATTACGCCTAATGTAGATACTAGCATTGATCCTATGACAGCAGTTGCTCGCGGTGCTGCGTTGTACGCTTCTGGTATAGATTGCGAATCAACCGCAGAGGTTGCCAGTGGCACAATCGCATTGGATGTTAACTATGAGTCTAATTCGGTTGAAACCTTAGAGTTCGTAACTGTAAAACTCTTGCCAAAAGATTGTACTGGAGCTATTCCAGGCAAACTGTATGTTGAGCTAACAAGAGGTGATAAGGCGTGGTCAAGTGGCAAGGTTGAGATCAATGAACTCGGAGATGTTATTGAGTGTCAACTTATAGAGGGCAAATCTAATTCATTCTCAATTATTGCATATGATGAAGCTGGCTCGACACTTCCATGCTTCCCAAATGAAATTACCATTATTCAGGGTACAAAGATTGGCAACGCAGTACTTCCATATCACATCGGTATTGAAGTTCGAGATACGGATCTTCATAAGGATGTATTTATGCCTCTCACTGGTTTGGAGAAGAATCAGCAGATTCCAGCAGTTGGTGTTCGTAATGGTTTAAAGACTCCTAAACAGATTCGCCCAGGCAACGTCACTGACAAGCTGGTTATTCCTATCTACCTGGGCGAACACAATGTGGAAGGCTCTAGTGCGATTTACAATGATCATGTATTTGATGTTGTTATAACTGGAGATGATGTTCCTGCGCTTATCCCTGCTAATAGCGATATCGACATCACTATTAAGGTGGATAGATCGCAGCTCCTTCATTTGGAGGCGACATTCCCTGTTATTGGAGAAACTATTGATAAAGAAATCGAGATTGGACAGCGATCTGTAGACGAACATAAAGAGGAATTAATGTCTCGCTATCGCGAAGGCGTACGCAAACTAGAAGATCTCAAAGATAGTGGTGTAGCAACGGCTACAGAGTTAGAAGACGCAGACAAGCGTTTGAGCGATGTATCAAGCCGTATTGATAATGAAATCAACCAACCTGGTATGATGATGGGACTTCTCGACGATCTGCGTAGAGCATTCCTTGCCATGGAGCGCGTGGAGAAAAACCACGAATGGGAAACACTCGACAAAGAACTTCGCGAAGAATTTGAGAAACTAGAGATGGCGAATAATGAGCTGGGACACAAGTATGATAATGAAGTTAATGCCTTGCGCAGACAGACAGATGATGCTATTCGCCAAAAGGATGTCCAGTACGGCAGAAAGGTGCTAAGTGAAATTAGAAGTGTTTTTGTAGGTGTTACGATGATATATCAGTTGATAGGCTTTGTTCGTCATCACTCTCAAACTTTCAATTCGTACAATTGGACAGATCCTGCAAAGGCAAGAGCTCTTCTTAATGAAGCTATGGCAATGGTTCAATCTAATCCAAGCGTAGAGAGATTGCATCCTATTGTTTGTACTATAATTGAATTATTACCTGAGGGTGACAAAGTGCAGTTAGGATAATAAGAAAACATTGTAACTAGTTGATTCTTATGTTCTCGTTTAAGAAAAAAGAGTGTATAGGTAATTATGTGGTGACATTCCCGATAAAGGAGGGTGCATATGCTGAAACCTACCGAGTAAAGGATACTCAAGGGAAAAATTACTTTTTAAAGCTATTCAATTGCTCTAAGCTTCATCGGACTCAGTTCACTGAGTCTGGTGAAGTGCTCGAGATTGAATTATCTAAAAAACTCCGCCACGAAAACATCTCTTGTATCGTAGATGCTGGCGACGTGTTTGCCAATGGACATAAGATGAAATACGCTATTTATGAGTATATTAGCGGCGAAACGATTGCGGATAAAGTAACCAGAGAGCAGAGGTGTAGTGTAAATGATGCGAAGCGAGTTGTGAGGTCTGTACTAGAGGCTGTGAAGTATATACATGGATTAGAATCCCCAATTATTCACAATGAATTGACTATCCAGAATGTAATGCTGGATTTAGTATCGTATCCACCTACTGCAAAACTTATTGATTTTGGACACGCAAGATACTTGCATCAGGGTCAAAAGTCATATCAAAAGGATGGTATCAATCCATTCTATATGGCTCCAGAAGCATTTCATGGTGTGTATTCTGTACAAAGTGATATATTTTCTATTGGAGCAATGCTATACCATCTGTTATTTGGTATCCCTCCATACTTTGTTGACCTATCGCAAGATGACGATGTTGCACTTGAAGATGCAATTATATCTGCGCGCCAGCGTCCTTTGAGAATGCCATCATTGACTTCGTCTGATTTCGATGAACAACTAGTTAATACTATTAGCAAAGCGTTAGCCACAAATGTTGATGACCGCTTCAAGAGTACTGCAGAGTTTATTAAAGCATTGGATGGAGAAATACTTGTAGAGCCAGTACAAACAAGAACAACTAAACCGTTGTCAAAAGAGAAAGAAACACCAAGGAATATCCGCATAGGCAATGGCTTTGCAGATGTTGCTGGTATGCAAGCTCTAAAAGACCAACTGCAATCTGATGTTATAGATTTGCTAAATGACCCAGAGCAAGCGAAAGCACTCGGGCTATCACTTCCTAATGGATTGTTATTCTATGGTCCTCCTGGTTGTGGTAAGACCTATTTTGCAGAAAAGTTCGCAGAAGAGGCGGGATGTAATTATATGTACATTAGGTGTTCTGATGTTGCATCCCCTTACATACATGGCGGTCAAGAAAAAATTGCAGCAGTGTTTAATGAGGCTCGGAAGAATGCCCCAACAATACTTTTTCTTGACGAGATTGATGCGATGCTTAGAGAGCGCAATAAGCAGGATAATGCCAGTATGTCAGGTGAGGTCAATGAATTTCTTACTCAATTGAACAATTGCGGAGCTAGTGGTGTTATCGTAATAGGTGCAACAAATAAGCCTAATGAAATAGATGAGGCAGCTTTGAGAGCTGGACGATTAGAACTTAAATATTATATACCACAACCAGATTTTGATACAAGAAAGGCTCTTTTTGCAATCCAGCTAAAAGATAGAAAAATAGATTTTGGATTAGATTATGATCGCCTTGCTCAATTGACCGATAATTATATCTCGGCAGACATCAAACTAGTTGTTGATACGGCAGCTCGCATTGTGTTTAGACGAAAGTTGGGCAAGATAACAATGGAGATACTTGAAGAGGCGATCAAAAGTACAAAGCCTAGTATCTCACTTGATATTATTAAGAAGCATGAAGCAATCCGAGATCTATTTGAAGGCAAAAAAACTGAAGAGCCTCGGAAGAAAATTGGATATTAAAACTATTAGCTATGGAAACTAACGAAATGTATCTTAAGACGGCATTTTGCTGTATGGCTTGTGATGGTAATATCGCAGACGAGGAGGTATCTGCACTCAAGCAGTACATCTCTGCTAATCACTCTATTTTTGACGGTTTGGATATAGAGTTGATGCTTAATTCTTATGTAGAAAGTATTAATTCTATGGGTGCTCAATTCTTGAAAAATTATCTGGAAGATATCTCGGGAATGAACTTATCGCAAGAAGAACAACTGAATGTTATTCGTTTAGCTATCAATCTGATAGAGTCTGACGATATCATTGAATACTCTGAGATTGCATTCTTCAAAAAGATTAGACTTAAATTGTCTATTTCAGATGAGAGTATTCTTGAGAATATGCCAGACAAAGGAGATTATTTATTGCCTGATATTATAGAAGATAGCATCTTTGATTTTACCCCATCATTTAACTCAATAAAAATTTGTTAGAGTAGATGTCTTTTATGTATCACAATACTTAGCACATAATACTATGAACGAATTTAAGAAGTTTGCGTTGAGTCAGAACATAAGTTCTTCGCTATTATCGTCATACGCTGCATACATTAATCCATCTATCATTGAGGAACGGCAAATGAATGTCGCATCAATGGATGTATTTAGCCGTTTGATGATGGATAGAATTATCTTCCTTGGCGTACCTATTGATAATGATGTTGCAAATATTATACAGGCACAATTGTTATTCCTTCAGTCGGTTGATGATAAGGCGGATATCTCCATATATATTAATTCTCCTGGCGGAGTGGTTTCGGCAGGACTCGGTATATATGATACCATGCAACTGGTTAAGCCTCATGTGAATACTATTTGTACTGGAATGGCAGCTTCTATGGCATCAGTTTTATTGTGTGCTGGACACGAAAGAGCCATCCTCCCACATGCAAATGTAATGATTCATCAGCCGCTTGGTGGGGCGCAGGGGCAAGCATCAGATATTCTTATTGCTGCTAAGCAAATTGAAAAATGCAGAAATGAGTTGTGCTCATTGATTTCAAAACATACCAAACAACTGTATGATAAAGTATTCCAGGATATGGATAGGGACTTCTGGCTTGATGCGCAAGAATCTGTGGAATATGGGCTTGTAGATAGAATACTAGAAGGAAGCAATTAGTAGACTCGGTTTCTAACTACTTTCGAACGATATAACTTTGAATGACAGAACTGCTATACTTGAGTCTTTCGCATCTCAAGAGATAAGAGATGAATTGACGAAGATATGAATATTATAGAGGATCTTGCTAATAGAACCCCTATTGTTGGATTGCACCATAGAGTTTATGTGCCTGGGTGGATTGGTATCATACAGCAAATTATAGTAGAGCACAAAATGAATAAAGTTGCCGAACAGACTTTTTCTTGTGCAGGGATGAATTATTATCAACTTGGGGATTGGATAATAAATAAGTTGGCAGAAATAGCTGAGATACAGAGTAAATCTGAAGTTACAGATCCAGATATAATTGCAACATAGCATGAGGTTATTAATCGTGTATTCACTGAGCTTACAACAATATGGGCATATGTTATCCCAGAAATTTCTTCATATTGTAACATAGAATACACTGAAAACACTACAATATCTCGTCATGGCTTTATTTGAAGGCACTTGAAAAAACTCTAGAAAAGGTTGGGTGTGCTAAATATCCGATAGATGCTAGCAAAGAACCATAATTCAAGGAGCAAACAAAACAAACAGCATATTATCTGGCTGGATATTTTATTAATATTCTTTTATTTGGTGCGATATTAGGTATATTAAGTCTGTTTGGAATTATTGAGTAGAACTTATGATTATTGATAAAATAGTCTCGATATTATGTACTATTTTGACCAATAAGCCCATTTGGCAAGTATATATAAACAAATAGACTTATCTGTAAAGTGAGAATTATGTTCTTTAAGATTGGTTTTGAAACTTGGACACGCGTTAGACAAAATAGACAGACCGGTGTCAGACAAGCCTTCAAAACGCTCGCGAAACATGCGCAACACAGCCCTACGAACGAACGACCTGAGGGGGTACTGAAAGGGAAAAACGCAAGTTTTTCCTTTTTTTGCGCCCCGGCAGGTGGCGAGAAACGGGCATGGCATCCGGATGAATATCTTTCGCCGGCACGAAGTGCTATGCGCCGTATGAATCGGTGTTTTCGCAGGAGATGAAAATTCCTCCAATGCCGGGGAAATGTTATGCGGCACAATATGCCGGTATATATGTGCGTCCGCATCAATGCCGTGATAATCAGAGCGATTATATCCGGTTTCGCCGAATGGGCGGAAATATCGGAAACCTTTTATTTTCAAAAAATCTTTCGTTGCGACAAAAGTTACGACGGATTATATTATATTTGCAAACCGCATTTTGCGTGGTCTCGAAACGCTAAAAATTTAAGGTATGGACTTGAAAAACTTTACGGATCAGATTTTCTCTTTGCGATGGTGGTTTTCGTGGGCGATGATTTTCATCGGATGCACCATCCTTGCCGCAGGATACGTCTTTTTTATAAATCCGTATAATATCGTACCCGGCGGTGTTTACGGTGCGAGTATCGTTCTGCACAATATCTTTCCGGCGATTCAGGTCGGAACTTTCGGCTACATGTTCGATATTCCGCTGATGATTATCGCCATCATCCTTTTCGGAGGACATTTCGGTTCACGCACAATCGTCGCCGCCATGTATACTCCGGGAGCGATGAACATCATGTCGCGTCTCGCATACCCTAATGAAGCGGCACTCCGCAGCCTCGACCCCGCGCAGATTCTCGGCGGCACTCTCGATTTGTCCAACCATCTGATGCTCACCTCCATCGTCGGAGCGGTAATCATCGGTCTGGGCGTCGGTCTCGTCGTGCGTCAGCAGGCGACCACAGGCGGTACGGACATCGTGGCCATGATTCTCCAAAAGTATTGCCACATCAAGTTCTCCAATGCCGTATTGATAGCCGATTCGACGGTCGTGCTCTCCGGTCTCGTCGTCATAGGATTCGGGGTCGGCACCGACGAACCCGATGCGTCGGGCTGGATGCTGTCTTTTTATTCGCTGATTGCCATTTACGTGTCGTCCCGCGTGCTCGCATACGTTCTCGACGGAGCGTCGTACGACAAACTGCTGTTCATCATATCGGACAAACATAACGAGGAGTTGCGCGAATTCATCTTGAAGAATCTCGACCGGAGCGCGACGTACATCAAGGCGAACGGAATGTATACCAAGGACGACAAGGAGATGATTTTCCTCGTCGTATCGCGCAAGGAGGTGCCGCTCGTGCAGCGTGTGGTCAAGGAGTGCGACCCGAGAGCGTTTCTCGTGGTTACCGACGCTTACGACACTTTCGGCGAAGGTTTCAAACCGCTGCCTGAGAAAACCGATATACAAAATCTGTAATTTATGTTTACCGAAAACGGATTGCGTCCATTGCAGGGTGCCGGCAAACGCCTGTTCATCGAGACCTACGGTTGCCAGATGAATGCCGGCGACAGCGAAATCGTCGTCTCCATAATGCAGAACGAGGGGTACGTCTATACCTCCGACATCTCCGCGGCGGACGTCATACTTATAAATACGTGCTCCATACGCGACAATGCCGAACAGCGCATCTGGGGGCGGCTCAACGACATGCGCCGTTACCGCAAGTCCCGACCGTCGCTCGTTGTCGGCATAATCGGCTGTATGGCAGAACGGCTGAAAGAGAAGTTGATAGAGGACGGCGGAGTGGATGTCGTAGCGGGCCCCGATTCCTATCGCGATCTTCCGCACCTCGTCCGCGAGGCGGAATCCGGCGGAAAAGGCATCAACGTGATGCTGTCAAGGGAGGAGACGTATGCCGAAATCGCACCTGTGCGGCTCGATAAAAACGGCGTGAGCGCATTCATCGCCATAATGCGCGGATGCAACAACTATTGCGCATACTGCGTCGTCCCGTATACGCGCGGTATCGAGCGCAGCCGCGACCCCGAAACGATTGTCGCCGAAGCCCGAAGCCTTTTCGACAACGGCTATCGCGAAGTAACGCTGCTCGGTCAGAATGTCAATTCGTACCGTTTCGGCGAAGTCGGATTTCCCGAACTGATGCGCATGGTTGCTGAAATTTCGCCGCTTTTGCGCGTACGCTTCGCCACGTCGCACCCGAAGGACATGAGCGACCGGCTGTTGGAGGTCATGTCGCGTTACGACAATATCTGCAAGGCTGTCCATCTGCCTGCCCAGTCGGGTTCGAGCGTCGTTCTCGAACGCATGAACCGCAAGTATACCCGCGAATGGTACCTCGACCGAATCGCCGCCATTCGCCGTTATATGCCCGATTGCGCGATTACGACCGATATCATTGCCGGTTTCTGCGGCGAAACCGAGGAGGATCATCTCCGAACTCTGTCGCTGATGCGCGAAGTCGGCTATGCATCCGCCTATATGTTCAAGTATTCCGAACGACCGAACACTTTTTCCGCCCGCCATTTTGCGGACGACGTGCCGGACGAGGTGAAGGGACGGCGTCTGAACGAGATAATCGCATTGCAGAACGAATTGTCGGTCGAAAGCAACCGCCGCGATGTCGGCAGGGAGTTTACGATTCTCGTCGAGGGCGAGTCGAAACGCAGTGCCGGACAGTTGTGCGGCAGAACGTCGCAGAACAAGATGGTCGTATTCGACCGCGGCGAACATAAGGCGGGCGATTACGTGCGTGTCCGCATAACCGGTTCTTCGTCGGCGACGCTTTTCGGCGAAGAGGTAAAATGATAATATTATAATTCAGATATGGCTTTACAATGTGGCATAGTCGGGCTTCCGAATGTCGGAAAATCGACCCTTTTCAACTGTCTGTCGAATGCCAAGGCGCAGTCGGCGAACTTTCCTTTCTGCACTATCGAACCCAATGTCGGCGTCATAACCGTTCCGGACGAACGGCTGGTGAAACTCGCCGAAATCGACAAACCGAAACGCGTGGTTCCGACGACGATAGAGATAGTGGACATCGCCGGTCTTGTCAAAGGAGCATCCAAGGGCGAGGGTCTGGGCAACAAGTTTCTTGCGAATATTCGCAATACGAACGCCATAATCCATGTATTGCGCTGCTTCGAGGACGGCAATATCACTCACGTGGACGGCTCGGTAGACCCGGTACGCGACAAGGGCGTAATCGATACCGAGTTGCAACTCAAAGACCTCGAAACGGTCGAGAACCGTATCGCGAAGGTCGCCAAACAGGCCCAAACCGGCGGCGACAAGACGGCGAAGAAGCAGTACGACATCCTCGTGCGCTACAAGGAGGCTTTGGAGCAGGGTTTGAGCGCGCGCACCGTCGAACTCGACAAGGAGGAGCGCAAGGCGGTAAGCGACCTCAATCTGCTGACCGACAAACCGGTGCTTTACGTATGCAATGTCGATGATAAGAGTGCGGTTACGGGTAACGCCCACACCGAGGCGGTCAAGGCTGCCATTGCGAACGAGAACGCCGAAATGCTTATAGTCGCTGCCGCTACCGAAGCGGACATCGCCGAATTGGGGAGTTACGAGGAGCGCAAGATGTTCCTCGACGATATGGGACTCGAAGAGTCGGGCGTAAACCGCCTTATCAAAGCGGCTTACAAACTGTTGAACCTCGAAACGTTCTTCACGACCGGTCCTGACGAATCGCGTGCATGGACTTATGTCCGCGGCATGAAGGCACCCCAAACGGCGGGTATCATCCACACCGATTTCGAGAAAGGGTTTATCCGCGCCGAGGTTATCAAGTATGCCGATTATGTCGCCCTCGGGTCGGAAAAGGCATGCCGCGACGTCGGCAAAATCGGCGTCGAGGGCAAGGAGTACGTCGTTCAGGACGGCGACATCATGCACTTCCTGTTCAACGTCTGATTTTATCATGATTCTTTGACGACCTTAAAGTTTTTAAGGACGTTAAACATTATACTGTCGGGATACGGAATTCGCTTCCGTATCCCGATAATTTTTTTGCCGCAATATGTTGTTTTTCTTTTTTTTTATTATATTTGAAACGGATATCGAGTGTTCGCGCCTCTTTTGTTTAATCATTCCGTTTTCGATACCACGGATAGTCGAGTAGAATTCGATAATGAAAATAATAAAACATTTAAGTATACTTGGTGTTATAGAACGTTGATTATAGACTGATTATGAAAAGATTTATTGTATCGATACTGATTTTGACATGCGCACCGTTGATGCTGCTCAGTTGCTGGGAGCATTGGCGAATTGAAGGGATAAGTCCGGGGTGGATCGCAGAATATTATTCGTTAGGTGAGAATTTGGGAAATTGCAATAGAGGAACATGCGTCGGAATCGATGTCGATATGCTTTCAATAGCCATATCTCCCGATTTTCTCGTCGGACCAGATGCTGTGGCTGGCAATAGTGCCGAATATTATGCATTGTGCGAAAAGTACGGCGATATTAATCCCAATGGATTCGTGCTTCGGCGGGCGATAAGCAATGGAACTATGGCACTATACGTCGATAAGTGGCCGGGCGAGGCCGCCATTGCCGAGCAAATCGACAATATAGAGATGACTGCGGATGTTCGCTGGGATTCCGAACATCCGGAAGGCACCCTGCTTAACGATATTTTTGAACTTAGATATAGCACATACTATCCGTTCGTTCAGAGCGGTTGGTCTTTGGACGAACCATTGACTTATATAGCAAAACCGCTTGACGAGTTGCAGGCAGGCGAAATGAAATTATTGTCTACGAGGTTCTATATGCATACTGCAAAGTTGCCGGAACTCGAAACTGAAAGTTATACTTTGACGGTAAAACTGTATTTCGATACGGGAAAAACATCGACATATAAATTCGCGATGTCGAATGAACCGTCCACAAGATATCATGGCGATACCTGCAAACTGTGAGTCGGTCAGTTTTGCTGCTTGGCAATTGTTAAATAAAGCGAGGCAGAGTCCGGTATTCGATTTGACGGCGGTTTACATCCGAATGGGGCATATCGGTAGATATGCTCTATTTTTTCTTTTACGGAGTGTCGGAGTGAATTATTTTTCATATCTTTGCACGATACTTTAATATTGTGTAACCCGTTATGCTGACCCTTGAAACTTTCAATATCTTTTTGGCGGTTATGTCGATTATCGCACTGGCGGTATTCGTCGCGCTCTATTTCGTCGAAGCCGGATACGGCTACCTTTTCAATCCGAAGTTCGGTTTTCCGGTGCCCAACAAAGTCGGCTGGGTGCTGATGGAGTCGCCTGTATTCATCGCCATGTGCATTCTGTGGGCGTGTTCCGATGTCCGCTTCGAGGCTGTCCCGCTCGTGCTGTTCCTGATTTTCCAGACGCACTATTTCCAGCGTTCGTTCATCTTTCCGATGCTCATGCGCGGCAACTCCAAAATGCCGGTCGGAATCGTCATTATGGGGATGGTTTTCAATACGCTGAATGCTTTGATGCAGGGCGGCTGGATATTTTACCTCGCACCGCAGCAGGGGTACTACGACGACTGGTTCTCCAAACCTTATATTTACGTGGGCACGGCGATTTTCATCGCAGGATTTTTCATCAATCTGCAATCCGACCGCATCATCCGCAATCTCCGCAAGCCGGGCGATACGAAACACTATATCCCGCGCGGAGGCATGTTCCGCTACGTGTCGTCGGCGAACTATTTCGGCGAATTTGCCGAATGGGTAGGCTTCGCCGTCGCATCGTGGTCGCTGTCCGGTGCCGTGTTCGCACTGTGGACGTTCGCGAATCTCGCGCCCCGTGCCAATTCGCTCTACAAACGCTACGAAAACGAATTCGGCGACGAATTCCGCTCGCTGCACCGCAAGAGAATGATACCGTTCATATATTAGCATATCAGCATTATGGAGGATAAAAAATCGTTGGAAGGGTCGAAACTCTTCACTCCCTACAAACTGGGAAAAGTTACGCTGCGCAACCGCACGATTCGTTCGGCCGCATTCGAGTCGATGGGCAAGGATTTCGGACCTACCGAGAAGTTGAAAAACTACCATGTCAGTGTCGCCCGCGGCGGTATCGGTATGACCACGCTGGCTTACGCGTCCGTAAACCGCAGCGGCATTTCGTTCAACTCTCAGTTGTGGCTGCGCGACGAGATTGTTCCGGCTCTCAAAGATATCACCGACGCCATACATGCCGAGGGAGCCGCCGCAGGCATCCAAATCGGACATTGCGGCAATATGACGCACTGGTTCACGGCAGGATGTTTCCCCGTCGGGGCATCGACCGGTTTCAACCTCTATTCTCCTACGTTCGTTCGCGGAATGCGCCGCAGCGAGTGTGCGGAATTCGCCAAGGATTTCGGCAAAGCGGTGATTACGGCACACGAAGCGGGATTCGACAGCGTCGAAGTGCATGCCGGACACGGTTATCTGATTTCGCAGTTCCTTTCGCCATACACCAACCATCGCCGCGACGAATTCGGCGGTTCGCTCGAAAACCGTATGCGCTTCATGAAGATGTGCCTCGAAGAGGTGCGCGAGGCGGCTGCGAAATGCGGAATGGCTGTACTCGTGAAACATAACATGGAGGACAGTTTCAAGGGCGGCATCGAGATTCCGGAATCGATAGAGATTGCCAAGGAGATAGAGAAATTCGACGTGGACGGCATCGTGCTGACGTCCGGTTTCGTATCGAAAGCGCCTATGGCTGTCATGCGCGGTCGCATTCCGACCAAAACCATGAGTTACTACATGCCGTGGTGGCCATCGCTGCCTCAGAAAATCGTCGTGAATCTGTTCGGCAACTGGATGATAAAGCAATACGATTTCGAGGAGTGCTTCTTTCTCGAAAATGCGAAGAAATTCCGTGCCGAACTGAAATGCCCGCTCGTTTACGTCGGCGGACTCGTTTCGCGCGAGGGTATCGAGAAGGTTCTCGATGCAGGCTTCGAAATGGTGCAGATGGCTCGTGCGCTCGTCAATGACCCGGCATTCGTCAATAAACTGAAAGCGGGCGATGCCTCCACGCGTTCGGGTTGCGACCATCGCGACTATTGCATCGCACGAATGTATTCCGTCGATATGCAGTGCTGCCACAACTGTGCGGGCGAGATACCGGACAGGCTGTGGAAGGAGTTGAAGAAAATCAAGTAGCCTTATGAAACGCGGAGAGGTGGCGAAAGGTTCGAAAACCGCACTCGTTACGGGTGCCTCGACCGGTATAGGTCGATGTTATGCCGAGCAACTGGCTGAACTGGGCTATAATCTGGTCATCGTCAGTCAGACCGAACGTGTCTTGCGCGAGGTCGCAGCCGATATCGAGTCGCGTTTCGGCGTGTCCGTTGCCGTTTCCGCCCGCGATTTGGCGACCCTCGATGCCGCAGAGGCGTTGTTCGAATGGACGAAGTCGCAGGGATTCGTAATAGACGTGCTGATAAATAACGCGGGAATGTTTTCGTTCTGCGACATACTCGATACTCCGAACGAACGCATAAAAAGGACGATTATGCTTCACGACATTACGAATACTCTCTTGTGCCGTCTGTTTGCCGCCGACATGGCTGCACGCGGCGGCGGACATATTCTCAACATGTCGTCGTTCTCGATATGGATGCCTTTTCCCGGGCTGTCGCTGTACAGCGCGAGCAAGTCATATCTGAAAAGTTTTTCGGTCGCATTCTCCAAGGAGGTGCAGGATAAGGGCGTCCGCGTTACGGCGGTGTGTCCTGCGGGCATAGCGACAGATTTGTACGGTCTTTCCAAGCGTTGGCAGGGCATAGGTTTGCGCATCGGGGCGTTGATGTCGCCGCAGTCGTGCGCCCGCCGCGGATTGAGGGCAATGTGGAAAGGTCGCCGCTGCGTGGTACCCGACTGGTGGAACAAGATTTTCATTCCGTTCTGCCTCGTTCTTCCGCCGTTCGCAATGCGCCGGTTGAGGAACTTTACGATGAAATTCCAGAAATAGATTATGGAAACAATAATATATATAAC
>CAYTLU010000094.1:0-5200 GCA_964438665.1 uncultured Bacteroides sp. | reverse complement strand
AGGTGGCGGAAAATTTCATCACCGTTAACTTTTTACATGTGCGGGGAGGAAACGAAAATCGCTAACAAGTTAATTATGTAACTGTTAGCGATTTTCTGCGTACCCGGAGCCAGGGTCGAACCGGCACGGACATTACTGTCCACAGGATTTTAAGTCCGGCGTGTCTACCGATTCCACCATCCGGGCAACATACAGGCACGTGACCGTATTGCGGCGCTCGGCCGGTCGATGCGTTCGATGACATTGGCCATGGTAAAGGTCTTTCCCGACCCCGTGACGCCCCACAGCACGGTATGCCCGTCGGGAGGACTTCGGGCGGCTCAAGCGGGACATAAAGTCGTGGATGGATCGTAACCCCGACAAGTACGATGCTTTGTCGAGGAGGTGAACGGTAAATCATTCGAGGGTATTCAGCAAGTCTAATATGCGAAGATGGCGTCGATGGAGATAACGCGCAACCGGGTAATGACGCCAACCGACAATCGGGCGTAGCGCAGCGCACCGAATTGGAATCCGCACAACCAAAAGGGCATTTTTTGCATAAGAAAAGTCCAAAATTGTTTGGCAGTCGATGCGATTTTGTTTATTTTTGCAACTGTTTAGTGACGTTTCTTACCAAAGAAACAGCCGCAAAGGGATACTCCTTGCAAGAAAATGTTTTGAAATAGAAAAGCAAAATCCTTGACAGAGGAAATTCCCACTGCGAGCCAAAGCGCCCGTAAATTGTTTGATATACATAATTTTATAGTGTTTAATTATAACATTTACAAGAGTTTACCGCAATGATTACCGAGAGTAAAATTGGAAGGGAAATATTTTATATAGTTGTAATCTCTGTATGCTTGATGTCTATTGTTTCGTGCGGTGAGAACAAAACCGTGCGCAACCAAAGGGCTGTGATTGACTCGCTCGAGAATGCCAGTTGGCAAAAGCAATGCGAATACGAGGAACTGCAAAGACAGTTGGCTACCATCGCCAGCGGACTGGATAGCATCGCCTTTGAGGAGGGCAGGATCTTTATGTATGACAACAATTTCGAGAAGCAAAACGTCAATCGCCAGCGAGCGAAACAAAATCTTGCCTATGTACGCGATTTGTTGTCGAGACATCGCGAGAGAATCTCCCAACTCGAAAATCAGCTCGCAGCGGATAATGCCAACACACGAACGCTGAAAACGATTATCGTCTCGTTGCGCGAGCAGTTGGATGCCAAGGACAAGGAACTCGCTCAGTTGCGACGCGATTTGGAAAACAACAAAAAGAGCATCGCTTCGCTTACGCAGCAGATGCAGCAAATGGGCGAAGAACAGCAGGCACAGGCCGAAACCATTAATCAACAGCAAGAGATAATCTCCCAACAGCAGGATCAGCTAAACAACGCCTATATTAAAATCGGCAGCAAGCAGGAACTTAAACAATTGGGGTTACTCACGGGCGGATTTTTGAAAAAATCGAAAGTGGATTACTCGCAGATAGATTTGAGCACCTTTACGAAGGTGGATATCAGTACTACACGAACCTTAAGGCTGCCGCCCAAGGCCAATATTCTTACGGCTGTGCCGCAAGACAGCTATTCGCTTGTCAAAGACGACTCGGGATATACACTGAATATATTGGATGTCAATAAATTCTGGAGCGTATCCAATTTCCTGATTATACAGACTAAATAACATTTTGTACTTATGGACAAACATACGGCAAACAGTTTAATTGCTAATTCGGGTCTGCATTTCAAAACCGTGCAACTTGATATCAATCCTGACGAGCCTCTGGTTTTAAGCAACGGTAAAACCTTGAAATACACATTCTTGGAGTCGATAGATTTTCTGAATGACTGCAAAGTGAGGTTTGATGTGTGCTGTCCCAAAGACGGGGCCTATTCGCCTGCGAACTATCTGAAAGTCAACGATCTTGTGGATGAAGCCCCCAACGGGACTCCCTTATTGGATGAAGGCGGCGTGCTTAAAATGAAAAAAAGCACTGTGCTGGCCGTTATAGAGAGCTATGGAGCCAATGCCCCCGAACTGATGAGCATTAACTCGCTCGCGTCATACAAAGTGAAGAATGGACAGGAGATTAAAACGGGGTTCGAACTTTTGCAGGGGAAATGGTTGCCAATGCCCATGTATGAAATGGAAGTTACGGGTCAAAGTACGGGTTATCCCAACGGCTGGTGTCGCGTGAAGATAGATGCTTTAGGCGAAAAGCAGAAGAACGGGCTCCAAAGATTCCGTTTCGTGTGGGCTTTCGATACGCGCCTTGCGGATAATGCCGACGGCGGAATTTTAAGGCCCGCTTTTCTCGGCGGCAGCAGCGAAAGCAAGAAATATTCGCTGTGCAACAGGGTCGACCTGCTTCTGGGCGGATTCCTGAACATTCCGGACGGTCACAACGATGCTCCTGTGAGCGATTATTTGGTGTCGCTGTTGGGAATCGACCTGAAGCAGGACGTACAGCACAAGTATAAGTTCCTTGCTTTTTACATCTACCTTGTGAATTATCTGCGTCTGGCGGGGGCTTCGCCCGAGATTACGCTGTACAATAAAAAGGACAGACAGATTCCTGTCGACATGTCGGTGGATATAGGCAACAGCCGCACTTGTGCAGTGTTGTTTGAACAGGGGAATTTCACCAAAGCTCGTATGTTGCGTTTGCGCGATATGACCGAGCCGTGGAAAACCTACGAAAACGCTTTCGATATGCGCATAGTCTTTCGCCGTGCTGATTTCGGCGGCGATTTGACGCTGGACAAGGATCTTTTCCAGTGGCATTCGTTAGTGCGGGTGGGCGAAGAGGCACAGCATCTGGTCTATCGCTCGCTGGAGGGCAACGGCGAGAGCGAAAGAATGACCAACTACTCCTCGCCGAAACGTTATCTGTGGGATGAAAAACCGTTTGAGAATCGCTGGGAGCTGATGATCGTTGAAGATGATCCCACGAACCTGAAGGTGAATCCTCAAATTTTCATAGAGGGATTTACCGACCATTTCGACAATGACGGAACTTATCTTAACGAAGCCAAGGAGATAGATCTCTTCAATTTGGGGCAGAGTGATGACCAGTGCCGATACAGCCGCCGTTCGCTGATGACTTTCGTTATGATAGAGGTAATGCAGCAGGCTATGTGCTATATCAACTCCAGTAAGTTCAGAGATATGCACGGACAGATAGACTGCCGTCGCTACCTGCGCAATATTATCGTCACGTGCCCTACGGCTATGCCTTTGGAAGAGCAGAGAGTACTGCGTCAGGCGGCCGCCGATGCTGCAGAACTATTGTGCAATATGACACCCGATATTCCCGCCATAACCATTACGCCGGACCCCGCAAAACTGAGATCTGCGGGCGATGTCGAGGAGCAGGAGAAGCGCGGATGGATCTATGATGAGGCGCTTGCGAGTCAGTTGGTTTATCTCTATGCCGAGTTGGCGCAAAGATACGGCGGACGTGTGGATGACTTCTTCCGGCTGAAAGGACACAAGCGTCCCGAGCTCGAAGAACTCGGTTTCGAAGGCAATGCCCTTACGATAGGCACAATAGACATAGGAGCGGGTACGACCGATATTATGATTACCGCCTACGGACAGCGGGGGAAAGGCCGTTTGACACCTGTTCCGCTGTTTTATGACAGTTTCTATTCGGCCGGCGACGATATTGTACACAACGTGATACGCGACGTTATTCTCGAGGGCGGTGACACGGAAGCCGAGAATCTCGGAAGCATAGGCAGTGCCCTTAGTGCACGCATACAGAAGATGACGCCCGATGAACTGCTGCGTATCCCCAGAATTGCCGAAACCAAATTGTACAGGGATAAGGTGGAAGATATTCGCCTCGCTTTGTCGGATGATGAAGCCCATCGCAAGAAATGCCATCTTACACATGAGCTTATGCACCATTTCTTCGGATATGATTCGTCACGTCAGAGCGAGAAAGACCGTCGTTGCAGACTGGATTTCTGCGTTCAGGTCAGCCTGCCCATAACGCAATTTTTCCTCGAACTGCTGAAACAGGAGCGGCCTACGAAACTCTACACCTACGACGAACTGTTCCCCAAAGAGAAGCCCGCGCAGTATCTGCTCGACCATTTCGAATACCATTTCGGATTCAAGTTCGAGGAGTTGAGCTGGCGGTTCGACCCTGCAAGTGTCAGCAAAATAGTCCGCGATGCAATGGAACCGTTGATTAAGGCTCTGTCGGTGGTTATGTATGCCCATCACTGCGATATACTCGTGTTATCCGGTCGTCCCACAAATCTTAAGCCCTTGACGGAGCTGTTGCTGAAATATATTCCCATTGCACCCAACAGACTGGTACTGCTCAACCAGTATCGCGTGGGTCGCGACTTCCCGCTGGCAACCGAGGAGGGATATTTCCAGGAGAACCAGAAAGCGGTAGTTGCCGTAGGTGCCGAGGTCGGCTATCTGGCAAGTACGACGGGTTTTAACGGTCTGGTTCTCGATTTTCAGCAGTTGTCAAAGAAAATGAAATCGACCGCCTGCTATATGGGACATTTCGACCAGGATTTACTGGAGGTCAAAGAGCCCTTCCTTACGCCCCAAAACAGCACGGCCACGCTCAAGGGCATTTCAGTGTTCCCGTATTACATAGGTTGCAAGCAGTTCGATGCTCCGAAATATCATGCAAGGCCTCTGTATGCAATATACAACAACAGCGGCAGTTCGCAACTTAATATTATGCTGCAACGCAACTACTTTGAGGACCGCGAGGTTATAACGCTCGAGGATGTTACGGATATGGAGGGCGAAACCGTAGCGCCGTCCGATGTTGAACTCCGACTGCAGACTCTTGCCAAAGATGGTAATTTCTGGATGGACAAGGGTGCGTTTACATTAAAAATACAAGAAAACTAAAATTGCACGGCTATGGCCAATAAAGCTAATCAGAGAATAAAAGATATAAATAACGGACTGAACTGGCTCAAGCAGCACGAGCCCGAACAGTACAACCAGCGTTTTTTGCAACTGGTGGAGGAGCGTCGCAAGTTGCGCGTACTGGCCAATGCCGAGGAAAACAATGCCGGTATCGCCGCATTCGGTAACAGTCAGGTGGGCAAATCCTATCTTATGAACTGTATACTAAAGGACAACGACAAGCCCTTTATGGTCGAATATGCCGACGGCGAATACAATTTTATAGACACGATCAATCCCATCGGCGAGGGTGCCGAGGCAACGGG
>CAYTLU010000093.1:0-3186 GCA_964438665.1 uncultured Bacteroides sp. | reverse complement strand
ATCAGGATTGTTGAATTGTGTAGGATTGACGAAAACGCTTGCAACAACAATATCATTTTCATCACGAGCGCGTTTCATCAACGACAGATGCCCTTCATGAAGCGCCCCCATTGTGGGTACCAACCCTATAGTCTGTCCCTGCCTGCGGTGTCCTGCCATCGCATCCCGCAACTCACGGACTGTACGTAACACTTTCATTTAGCTTAGCGTATGTTTCGTTTCTTTTTCACAGCTTTTCAGGCTGCACTTTACGGTGCAAAATTAAACAATTATTTGAACACCTACAATATATATGCCGAAAACGCACACCGCGCAATCTGCCGATAGGCGACTGCGCGGTGTAGTCATTACGTTTACAATATCTTACTGAGCAAGATCCACGGCATAGTAGGCTTTCTTTCCGGTAGGATAAACTCCGGTGATGAACATTACATTGTCCGTTGCCCCCGGACCGGTCACTTTATTGTAAGCTTTCTCCATATCATCAACAGACGTGATTCTGACATTGTTGACTTCCAGAATGATAAATCCGTCTTTGACACCTGCATCCTTAAACGGACCGGCTTTAAGTCCGGCAACCTGCACCCCGTGGGTGATTTTCAACTGTTTTTTTGTCTCCTCTCTGAGAGCCTTGAACGCACAGCCGAGATCGGCCATCGAACCCACACCGGAAAGCGTGGTGTTGCCGGCGCTGTTATATAATGTGGCCGAGGTGATATATATTTTGTTGTCCCTGACATAAGAGATCGTAACCTTCTCACCCGGGCGCAAACGGCCGATCTGTTCCATCAGCTGCGAAGACTTATGGGTTGGCTGGCCGTTGATGGCGATGATGACATCACCTTCTTTCAATCCGGCTTCCATAGCTGCGCTGCGGTCAGAGACCTTGCCGACAATAAGACCCTCCGTCACTTTTGTGATACCCTTTTCCTGCGCTATTTTAGCCGTAAGCTCGGTATAGCTGATGCCTAGCACTGCGCGCTGCACCGTGCGGAACTTCATCAGATCCTCAGCCACTTTCTTGACAATCGATGCCGGGATTGCAAATGAATATCCACTGTATGAGCCTGTTTGGGAATAGATGGCGGTGTTGATGCCCACAAGCTCTCCTTTAAGATTGACAAGTGCGCCACCGGAGTTGCCTGGATTGACCGCAGCATCCGTCTGGAGGTAGCTTTCTATGCTCATGCGGCTCTGTCCCGGATTGGAGATCGAACGCGCCTTTGCGCTGACAATACCGGCAGTAACCGTTGAATTGAGTCCGAACGGATTGCCTACCGCCAGCACCCATTCGCCGATTTTCAGATCGTCGCTACTGCCCCAGGGAATCACAGAAAGGCCATCGCAATCAATTTTGATCAGTGCCAGATCCGTATCAGGGTCTGTACCGATAACTGTGGCGTTGAACACACGATTGTCGTTCAACAAAACCTCAAGACGCTCGGCTTCGTCAATGACATGGTTGTTGGTGATTATATAGCCGTCTTTCGAGATTATGACACCCGAACCCATTCCCTTTTCGCGCTGCTGACTTTCATCTGTATCGCCGTATGAACCTCCGCGGCGGCGCGACTGGCCCGATTCGCTGTCGCCGGACGGGCCGAAACCGGGGCCGAAGAAGAAGTCAAAGAATGGATCGTTAAAGCCGGGATATGATTGAGATCTGCGAACTGTGGCATAACTCTTGATGCACACAACGCCGTTGATGGTCGATTCAGCAGCAGTAGTGAAATCAGTGTTTTCAACCTGGCGTTGAGCAACCGTAAACAATTTGGCATCGGTCTGTGCCGCACAAGTCCCCGACAGGAGAACAGCCGTTCCGAGTGCCATCGCAAATAGTCCGTAACGTTTCATACTCTATATAAGAATGATTAAATTTAAGCCAAATGGCTGGTTTAGTTATCTGCGGCAAAGATAATTGTTTATTTATTGATTGCATAATCCTTTAATTTGATTTAATATCAGATGCCGGTTATTTATCATTTTTTACGGTAACTGACTAAAACGAAGCCTCATTTTAAAATTGAAGTGAAAAAATATTTCAGAAATGACATGCCTGTATGGAAATTTACATATCTTTGTCTCCCGGTATGCATTATCTCGGCAACAAGTCAATGAAGCGTTACAATAAATTCAACCTCCCGGCAGTGGCTGCAATTGCTTTTGTGCTGCTCTTTCTCACTGCCTCCTGTGGATCATCCCGCAACGCTTCTCGCGGCGGGCAGACCTACCGCACGGAAAAAAACGGACAAAAATCCAAAAAGTCCGGCAAAGCAAAGAAGCAGGACTCAACCCCGCGTCACATTGATTTTGCATCCGTCAAGCTAGCCCCGGTTGCCGAACAACTGTTGCGCGAGGCCGATTCATGGATTGGCACGCCCTACCGCTGGGGAGGCAACGACCGCAAAGGCGTGGATTGTTCGGGATTTGTGACTCAGGTATTCCACAAATCAGTAGGCATAAAACTTCCCCGCACATCGCGACAGCAACATGATTTCTGTCTCAGAATAGACCGCGATGACCTCCGTCCCGGCGATCTCGTTTTTTTCACGGTCAGAGGAGGTTCAACGGTAGGACACGTTGGCATATACATCGGCAACGACCGGATTGTTCATTCATCATCGTCAAAGGGTGTAATAATATCATCGCTTTCAACTAATTATTACAAGGTGAACTACCATAGCTGCGGACGCGTTGAGAAATATTTCGCAATGACTTCGGGCAATCATCAGCCGAAAAAACCAGCTGCAGCATCCGCTCCAGCGAAAAAAAACACTCGGCCCGACTCTAAACCCGAAAAAAAAGCCGACAATGATGAAAAAAAACACATACAGCAGGTTGCTTCCGCCAGGACAAGCCGCATAGGGAAATCACCTGTTGAACCGACACCTGCCGCATCACAGTCGGAAACTCCGACAGAATGTGAGGCGGATGACATCTATGACTTTTTCGATTGATGGACAGTCTTGACCGATTCAACCGCACAGAGCTCTTGCTAGGGCAGGATGCTATCACACGTCTGAAGGATGCCCGCGTGATCATATTCGGCGTAGGAGGCGTAGGCAGTTGGACAGCAGAAGCCCTTATCCGGTCCGGATTAGGCCATCTGACAATAGTTGACGCCGACATTATTGCGGCCTCAAACATCAACAGGCAGCTTATGGCGTTGACCTCAACGGTCAGCCA
>CAYTLU010000092.1:0-3856 GCA_964438665.1 uncultured Bacteroides sp. | reverse complement strand
TTACCAGATGATGATTCGTTCGCTTTCGGGGCGGAACATCGGCTGGCCTTCGGTGATTTGGAATGCTTCGAGGAACGGAGTGATGTTGCGGAGAGTTGCATTCACGCGGTTTTCGCCGAGAGAATGAACATCGCCGGTGGTCAGCGAGCGTATTTCCTCTTCGCGGATGTTCTGACCCCAAAGGTTGGCGTAGTTCATGTAGAACACCTGTATCGGGGTGAAGCCTTCGATGGTTACCGTTTTCACATCGACGCCTTTTTTCTTCTGAGAGTCGAGGAACGCTGTCATTGCCACGCGCAGTCCGCCCTGATCGGCGATGTTCTCGCCCATAGTGTATGTGCCGTTGGCGTGCAGACCGGGCAGCACTTCAATGGCATCGAACTGTGCGCCAAGACCTTTGGTCAATTCGGCGAAGGCGGTTGCGTCTTCGGGAGTCCACCAGTCGGTCATGTTGCCGTTGGCATCGAAGTTGCGTCCCTGGTCATCAAATCCGTGGGTCATTTCATGGCCGATAACCACGCCTATGCCGCCGTAGTTTTCGGCATCGGAGGCTTCAGGGTCGAAGAACGGAGCCTGAAGGATGGCTGCGGGGAACACGATTTCATTTGCAAGCGGATTATAATATGCGTTGACAGTCTGCGGTGTCATGCCCCATTCGGTGCGATCGACAGGTTTGCCCCACTTTTTGAGGTGTTCTTTCTGATGCCACATCGAAACGTTGTGCATGTTTTCGTAGTAGGACAGATCCGGATTAACCTCCAGAGTGGTGTAGTCTTTCCATTTGTCGGGATATCCGATCTTGACGGTGAACGCGTTGAGTTTCTTTATGGCGTTGAGCTTGGTGTCGTCGCTCATCCATTCAAGGTTGAGGATGTGTTTGCCAAGCGCCGTGCGGAGATTCTCGACAAGACCGATCATATAGTCTTTGGATGACTGCGGGAAATATTTCTCTACATAGAGCTGGCCTACGGCTTCGCCCATTGCGCTTTCGGTGGCGCCGAGAGCGCGTTTCCAGCGGGGACGCTGCTGCTGGACGCCGCTCATCACCTTGCTGAATTCAAATGAGGCGTTGGTGAAGTCGTCGCTGAGACAGCCGGCAGCCTGAGCCACATATTTCCACAGATAATAGTCCTTGATCTCGCGGTCGGTCAGCTCAGCCATCAGGTCATTGGCCTTTTGGACGGTGTTGATCTCCGTTACGATTACTGTTTCGGGCCGGATTCCGTCCATTGTCTCAACAAAGAAACGATCCCAGTTGATGTTGGGGTACATTTGCTTCAGCTGCGCGAATGTGCGGGGATTGTACATTGCCGGAATGTTGCGGCTTTGCTCGCGTGTCCAGGTGGAGTCGGCAATGGCAGTCTCTATTTTCAGTACGTTTTTCATGATGCGGTTGGCATCTTTCTTCTTGAATCCGGCGTTAATCATCTGCTTGACGATGAGTTTGCGGTAGGCTTCGCGCACTTCTTTGTTGCGTTTGTCGTTTTGCAGATAGTAGTCGCGGTCGCCAAGTCCGAGGCCGCCTCCGCTGACATACATTGCATATTGCCGTGAGTTTGCAAGGTCTTCCTGAATGCCTGCGTTGAAGAATGGGCTGGCGTAGTTGCCGTGCATCCAGATGAATAGGTCTTCCATTGCGTCATGCGGCGTGGTTTCGATGCGTTTCAGGTCGGCTTGGATCGGGGCTGCACCCTCGCGGTTGCGGCGCACGGAGTCCATTGCCTGATTGTAGATGGTGGAAACTTTGAACGCCACCGTTCCCGGCCGGGGATCGGATGCGGCGAGTCCGAGAACGAGGTTCTTTACGCGGACTTCGGATGTGTCGGAAAGCACGTTGAATTTGCCGTAGCGGGCGTGTTCCGGTGTCAGAGGGTTGGCGTCCTGCCATTTTTTGTTGACGTGACGATAGAAGTCTGTGCCGGGGGCAATCGAGTTGTCGATCTGCTTCGCATCAAGGCTGTGGAGATGCTCCTGAGCCGATGCGCCGACAGTAGCTGTCATGGTCAGAGCCATTGCAAAAGCTAAGTTTTTAAATTTCATAAAAATACGTTGTATTAGTCGTTTCGGTTCAATTTCTTTTCTGTTTCGGGCTTTCGGGCGGTGTAGATGGTGCATGTGCCGAATGTCAGCGTGCGGAAGCGGGCATCCTCGAATCCTGCCTGCTGCATCAGCGCTGTCATTTCGGCGCGTTGCGGAACGGCGGCAATGCTTTCGGGAAGATAGGAGTAGGCGCGCACATCTTTCGACACCATACGCCCAATGGCCGGGATGATCCGGCGCGTGTAGAACTTGTAGAGCGGCCGCACCAACGGATTGGTCGGGGTCGATAGCTCGATCACCGTTATTGACCCCCCGGGCCGCAGCACGCGCAGCATCTCGCCATAGCCTTTAAGCAGGTTTTCAAAATTTCGCACTCCATAGGCCACCGCGACGGCATCGAATGTGTCATCCGCCATCGGCAAGTTCAGGCAGTCGCCGGCTATCAGGGCAATACGTCCGGAGAGTCCGGCTTCGGCAATTTTCCGGCGGCCGACATCTATCATGCCTTCCGACAGGTCTATGCCGGTTATGCGGCGGGCTTCCGTGCGGCGTGCAAGAAGCATGGCCAGATCGCCTGTGCCGGTGGCCACATCGAGAATCTCTCCGTGGGGATGCTTGCGGAGCATGTCAACGGCTTTGCGCCGCCACCATCGGTCAATGCCGAAGGTCATTGCGCGGTTCATAAAGTCGTAGGCCGGGGCGATGTTGTCGAACATTTCGCGCACTTGCTGCGATTTGCCTCGCGCATCGTCTTTATAGGGGTTGACCTGCTCGCAGTCCATCAATTATCGGTTGAGTTTTTGCAGACAGTCAAGCACGTTGGCGGCTATTCGGCCTGTCAGATCCGATTCATCGGCCTTTACGAATTTCTGTCCGGTCACATGCTCGTAGAGCTCGATATAGCGGTCTGATACCATCTGGATGAAATCATCGGTCATTTCCGGCACTTTTTGTCCGGCTTTGCCCATGAAACCGTTCTCTATCAGCCATTGGCGCACAAATTCTTTCGACAGCTGCCGCTGCGGTTGGCCTTTTTCAAAACGTTCCTGATAGCCATCGGCATAGAAATAGCGTGAAGAGTCGGGGGTGTGGATCTCATCGATGAGATAGACTTTGCCGTCATGTTTGCCAAACTCATATTTCGTGTCAACGAGGATGAGCCCTTTCTCCTCTGCCATTTTGGAGCCGCGGGCGAATAGCTTGCGGGTGTAGTCCTCCATGATGGCATAGTCTTCGGCAGAGACAATGCCTTGCGCGATGATTTCTTCTTTTGAGATGTTTTCATCGTGTCCGGCCTCGGCGTTGGTGGTCGGTGTGATTATCGGTTCTGGGAAGCGTTCGTTTTCGCGCATTCCCTCGGGAAGCCGGACTCCGCACAGCTGACGCGCTCCGGCCTGATATTCGCGCCATGCGCTGCCTGTGAGATAGCCTCGTATGATCATTTCAACGCGGAATCCTTCGCAGCGGATTCCAACGGCGGCCATCGGGTCAGGGGTGGCCAGTTTCCAGTTGGGAACTATGTCGGCTGTCGAATCCAGAAAATAGGTGGCGATTTCGTTTAGCACCTGCCCCTTGTAGGGTATTCCTTTGGGGAGGATCACATCAAATGCCGATATGCGGTCAGTGGCGATCATCACGAGAGTGTCGTTGCCGATTGAATAGACGTCGCGCACTTTTCCGTGATACACTGCCGTCTGTCCGGGGAAATTAAAGTCGGTGTTAACCAAAGCTTTTGTAGCCATAATTGCGGAAGAATTGAGATTACTACGTGTGAATTTGTTATGCTGCGGATTCTGTTTAGAATTCGGCGTTGTTG
>CAYTLU010000091.1:0-2659 GCA_964438665.1 uncultured Bacteroides sp. | reverse complement strand
TGGATATGTCCAAGTGCCACATAATCAAACGGCTCAAAGACATAAGCGTCCACATTATCAGAACCGCCAACCGAAATTTCTTCTGATTCAGAGCGCAAAGCACCTGTCACAAACTGATGAGTAACCAGTACATTTCGATTGTCGGGATTGATATTCATTTTTGAAACAGCAAGCCTTATTGCATCAGTATAGGAAGTAATTTCGTCTTCTTCAAAAAATCTGCGAACATGAGCCGGTTTAATAAACGGCAGCATATAGATATCAACCGTACCGTCTTCATCACACATGGATAAAGGCATAATATCCCCATTATATACCGGAGACATATGAATACCGCTGGCGTCCATAATGCGTGCTCCGAAAGCAATCCTTTCAGGTGAGTCGTGGTTTCCGCTGATGACGAAAACTTCCAGATTTCTTTTTGCGAGCTGAACAAGGAAATCATCAAACAACTGAACTGCCTCGGCGGACGGGATCGACTTGTCGTATACGTCCCCGGCAATGATTACGCCGTCGGGCTTTTCGTCATCAATTACGTTGATGATCTTTTTGAGTATATATTCCTGATCTTCAAGCATCGAGCATTCGTTTACTCTTTTGCCCAGGTGAAGGTCAGATAAATGAATGAATTTCATGCTATTCTCCTTTATCCAACAACCAACTTATTTGTCTTCTTTAAATACTTCGCCGGAATTGGATGATCCAGCTTCCAGGTAATATTCATCGGCTTTTCGCCGTCGTGCTTTACATAGTTTGCCGTGCCAAGATAGGTATAGGAGGCAGCGCTTCCGGAAATACGATCCGATTTGAATTCACGGACGAACAGCAGAACACGACTGCCTTTTTCACGGTGGTGAATGTAACGCTGACCGGTGGGAGAATCTGCCGCTGTGGTGCTCTGGCTCTGCCAATGGAACAACTCACTGTTGATCGAATAATCGTTATACATCGTAGTCGGCGAATAGTCCTTGTCAGCCTTATTCAAGGTCACAAAGAACACATCTATGTTTTTCTCCGGCAGCCATTTCACACCCTCGCGAACGGTGGATGGCTTCATAAAGTCGAGCGCCGCAAGAAGCTGGTCACGGGTGTAGGTGCAGTGCAAATCCAACGGGCAGTCAAAGCCGACATTCACAGGCTTATCAATGAAGTCGATATGGTTGTAATTGTACTGGAGCAAAGCAATCAATTCGCCCAGAAGCATGGGGCTTTCGGAAAGCATCCGCAGATTGCTACATACCTCATCGCTGTTCCAATTATCTGCCGCTTTCAGCCAAACGGAGACATAGAACATCTGCATCATGCGCTTTTCAATATCGGAAAGTGCGTTGAAATCGATCTCCGGCAAGCGGGGAAGAGTGTTCATCAGGAATTGAATGAGTCGGCGGGAATCAATGGTAGAGAGACGTGCAAATGCCTTCTGCATGATTTCTTCCATCGGCTCTGTGAAGTCATCAATTACATCCGCACGGGCGCACAGTCGAGAGAAGGTATCAAACTTGTAGATCAAACGCGGATCAATGTGGTAGTATTCCAAGAAGTTTGCCAGAGTGAGCTTCAGCCCGGTATCCTCCTCAAAGGAGGCAATCCGTGTTACCAGGCCGGCACTATTGCCGTAGGATGCGCGAATATTATCGAGTATGTATTTCGCCGCCTGCTTCTCCAGCTGCACATAGCAGCCCTTCGGCAGTGAGATGAAGCCGTCCTTGATTTCACGGGATACGCTGCGTGTGGTGTTGGAAAGCAGCGCAGCGAACTTGTCTTCAAAGTTATATTTGCGGTTTGCTTGACCGATGAAGTCAAGAACGGTCAGACATTCCTTATCTTCGGAGAGACGCAATCCGCGACCGAGCTGCTGCAAAAAGATAGTCAAGGATTCGGTCGGGCGCAGGAACAGAACTGTGTTGACTTCGGGAATATCGACACCTTCATTATAAACATCAACAACAAAGATGAAGCGGACATTGCCGGAAACGAGCCGGGTTTTCGCTTCTTTTCTTTCTTCGTCGGGGGATTTCCCGGTTAAGAACATGGACGGAATGCCATGCGCATTGAAGTAGTCGGACATAAATTCCGCGTGTTCGATAGTAACGCAGAAGCCAAGCCCCTTTACATCATCAATGTCAGTCATATATTTGAGCAAGGAAGATACTACCAAATCAGCGCGGCGGTTTGCAACCATTCCGCTGAGCGTATAAACGCGGGACAATTCGCCCTTGTCGTAGCCACCGTTTGCCCATTTGAGCTTGTCCAAATCAACCGTGTCGGTTACACCAAAATACTGGAACGGGCAGAGCAGCTTGCGGTCAATGGCTTCCGGCAGACGAATCTCAGCGGCAATACGGTTGTTGAAATACGGCAGGATACTCTTGCCATCCATACGCTCCGGGGTGGCTGTCAAGCCGAGCAGGATCTTCGGCTGATAGTACGAAAGAAGCTTCTGATAGGTTGGAGCTGCAGCGTGGTGGAACTCGTCCACGATGATGTAGTCATAGTAATCCGGTGTGGTTTTCGAGGTGAAATCCTGTGAATTGAATGTCTGAATCGACATGAAAAGGTTGTCAATATTATCCGGCTTATAGCTGCCGACAAACATTTCACCGAAGTTAGCATCCTTCAGCACCGCACGGAAGGTATAAAGGCTCTGCTTGAGGATTTC
>CAYTLU010000090.1:0-4072 GCA_964438665.1 uncultured Bacteroides sp. | reverse complement strand
ACCGTCAGCACTTCGTGGCCCAGCCCCACCGCCCAATCATGCAACTCCTTGCACGATCTTCCGGTACTCTTCGTCCCATAAACCGCATTGATCTGAAGAATACGCATATTCTTACTTCTTGATTTTGGAAAATATCCAGCCCATGACCCTGTAATACGGCTGATATTTGAGCGGCAATCCTACGAGGTTGACGATTAGATTTTTAATACCATAGCGCGGAGAAATCTTGCCCCAGTTTAATGACTGTTGTCGGTTAGCCACCCTCCCGTAGATAAGGCCTTGTTCCTCGCGCGTAGTGCCTATCAGTGCATCGAAAAGAACATTCTGCACACTCCAGTCTATCCGCTTTTGCAGATGTTTTTGCTGCTTTTCGGTCAATAGGTCCCTTTTCTCACTCAATATTTGCTCATATACTCCCAGCATTGCCTCCATAGAACTGAGATGCCTTTCACGAGCCTGAGCGTTGCGGGACCGCATGGCCGAACCTTGTCTGATGCGATAGAAGTAGTTCACCTTGCCTCCATCACCTACACAATCGTCACCGGCAAGGAAGTTTACCTCAAACACCCACAGCGTATCTTCGCCGTAAGCCATTTTGGGATTAAAGCTAATGCAATTGTCCATGAGGTGCTTCCGATTTACGATAAGAGAATATGCCGTGGCCGTTTGTGGAAGCTCCGGGGTATATTGTTGATTGAGGAGTTCTCGTGAGTCTATGTTTTCGGGCACCCTGCGGTTATAATACCTTATTACTTTAAGTTGTGGATTTTTCTTCAGTTCATCATCTGCCCATGCCAACGATTGCGGTGCTACCATGTCGTCCGGGGCGACAAACCATATGTAGTCACCTTTTGCATGTTTCAATCCTTCATTGCGAGCTGTACTTACGCCGCTATTTTTCTGATTAACAATTAAGTATCCATCCATATGGCAATCAACTTTAGCTCTAAGGTCATTGAGCACCTTAAGAGAGCGGTCTGTCGATCCGTCATTCACAAATATTAGTTCATAATCCTGACCTATGGTCATATTTTGCTGATTAAGCAAACTGTCAACGCATTCAGGAAGAAAACGCTCAACATTATAGACTGGTAAAATGATAGAAAATCTCATCGTGGGCTGATGGTCTCAGCCCTCGAGCTTCGACCTTTTATTCTGTTATTGCTGTTTTCCCCTTTCTTGGTATTATTCTGGCAGGATTGCCTACAGCGGTACATCCTGCCGGCACATCTTTTATTACGACTGCGTTTGCACCTATAAACGCTTGATTACCAATAACAATACCCCCCCCTATATAGGCTCCTGAGCCGATGTAAACATCGTCCCCTATAACGGGATGGCCGGGATGAAAGGGCATGCGATTGCCAATGGTGACTCCATGGGCAATGTTGACTCGTTGCCCTATCTTGCAAGCACCATTAATAACAACTCCGATACCATGATGAGATATCATCGTGCCCTTGGGGATATCGGCTTTGTAACTGATATGGCAACCGAACAGCCAGCTGTTCAGATACATGAATATCTTAGCCAAAGGTTTAAGGCCGTGAGCCGCGCACCATTTGGCACGATAGACATTCTTCATTACTGTGCTGTATTTCTTCATAAGTGGAGAATATTATTTGATCCGCTTGGGGCGGTATTTTAAAAATGAAGTCAAAACCCAACCTGTTAGGTTATAGCCCAAGAATTTATAAAGAATCTTGACTTTATGCACCTTAGGATTAACATCATGATTCAGCAAATGCACGAATTGCCGAAATAGCCTTCGATATTCCTTCCTTTCTTGAGAAGGCAGAAGCCCAATTGTACCAAGAGCACAACTGTACACATAGGCCAAATAACCTCGGAAAGGTTCATCTTCAGGTCGATTGTCTAATGCTTTATCCCATTTGTTCAGGATTTTGAAAAGATCAGAGGCATGGCGCGAATTGAATGACTGGGTTATAGAGCCTTCACGCTTGCGATAGCCGTAGAAAGGTGAATAAACGGAGCCGTACTTATTCGCTATCAAGTAGAGACGGATGCTCCAATCGAGATCTTCGCTAAGCATCCCTTTTTCAAAATACACCTTATTATCCTTGAGCAGAGACAATCTTATGAGTTTTTGACATGCTGAGCTGATAAAATCAGACTCTCGCAACAGAGCTGCTAAAGCATGTGTTTTTCCTTGAGTATTAATATTCTTCGGCTGAGGGGGCATTGTGACGTATACGTTATCGCCAATGAAAGTTGTCCGTCCGAAGAATATAATATCTGCTCCTTCATTATTATCCAAGCATTCAACAAGATCAGTTACACAGTGATTGTTTATCCAATAATCATCGCTATCGACGAAGAACACATATTCTCCTGTTGAAGCCTCAATGCCTGCGTTGCGGGCGTCGCTGAGCCCTCCGTTAGGTTTGTGAATGACTTTTATGCGTGATTCTTCGGCAGCAAGTTGGTCGCACATCTCAGGACACCGGTCAGGAGAACCATCATCTACAAGGATGATTTCAAGATTCTTGTAAGTTTGAGCTGTTATACTTTTGACACAATCAAGAAGATACTCCTCAACTTTATAAATAGGTACGATTACACTTATTAGTGGAGAATTCATTGCTTTGACAATTGAACTATACGCTGATACATTTCAGTTTTCATTTTTCTGGCGTCGCGATGATTCACAAGATATGTTCTACCGTTATTAACCTTGATGTCATCCTCGGTCTGTCCTTGTGCAATCCTATACATGATGTCTTTTATTCCTGGAATGTCTGTTGCCACATAGGCCATATCGTTGGATTTCAAAACCTGAATGGACGTCACTTCTTGTGGTCCTATCGCAACTATAGGTCGCCCCGCAAGGAGGTAATCAATGATTTTGGTGGAGAAAGACAGTCGGGATTCGAATATAGCCTCTGGTGTAAATCCTTCTACATGAATCAAATAGTTAGCCTGCTGCTGAATTGTGAGTATTTTATCCGAAGTTACTGCTCCCATCAGCCGAACGCATTCCAAACGGGCTAATTGTGACTCAATCTCATCGTCGGCTTTTGTGGCTGAATAGATATCAAGTACTGCTGTCCCTTTGGGGAATACATCGGTTATGCTTTGAGCAAGGCTGACAAGCTGGACTCCCCGTTCACCTCCATAATTTCCGGTGTAGACAAATCGAGTGATACTATCCTTTTGCTTCTGAGGAAGATCCGGCAATTGGCTGAGGTCTACCGTCTTGCCAATCACATAAAATGGTATGTTAAACACGCTTTTATACTCATCTGCCATCAACGGCGAGAATACTTCTCCATATGTGGCATCCTTGAAGATTTGCCGGATATCTTTCCTTATAATACGTTGTAAATGCTTTGACAACCCAGCCCCTTTAGACGGAAAGCCATACACGTCATCAGAAATATGGACTGCATACGGCACCCCGGTGAGTTTAATTACATATTTATCTACCTCACACATATAATGCGAACGATAGATGGGGAGATACAAAATATCCGGTTTAAAATCTAGGATGAATCTTTTTAATTTCTTTGATTTCCATCGGCCTAAGACCCAAATAGCCTCACGCAAGGCATAAAAAACAGCCTTGCGTGGGATATTTGGTTTAGAAGATGATGAGCTTTCAGTGTCATTTCTAATTATTTGTCCCGGATTGCAACCAATGATGCTCTTGGCCACAGCTTTATCTGTCAACTGGAATGACTCGTCTATTAATCGACTGTTCATCGAGCCGCCTTGACAGCATATATTTGCTATTTCTACATTCTCAATTCCTCCAAAGAGATTGGTGAATGTATTGCCAAAGCTGTTCGCCTCATTCCAAGGCGTACGCGACACTATCAAGATCCTGATTTTAAAGTCTGGCATCGACGGAGGAAGCAAGGCGGGTGGCTTTGACGTCAAAGATTACATGGAGAGGGTTGAGAACTGACTCTAAATCCATGCCTTCAAATTCGCGGTGTGCGACGGCGGCAATAGCGGCATCAAATTTCTCGTCTTGGGGCAGTTCGTTGACCACTTCGAGGTCATATTCACGGCGGACGGCAGCAGGATTCGCCCACGGGTCGTAGATGGT
>CAYTLU010000089.1:0-4106 GCA_964438665.1 uncultured Bacteroides sp. | reverse complement strand
TTTGATTTTACCACGGATTCCGAGAATATCGAGGGTTTTGATAATGTACTTGTCAAAATACGTCTGCTTGAAAACGAAATTGCGTTGCAACAGGAAATTCCAGGCGAGAGATACCACGAGAGAAACGGAGAGGCGGGCGAGAAGGAATATGGCATCATCGCCAAGTCCTATTACTGTTTTCAACCAGTGCCAGTCGTAAGTGAGAGAGTAAATAATCTGAGTTCCGAAGCTGTTGAGGAGCAGGGATCCGATCCAGACGAACAGGAACTTAGTGATAGCGGCACGCCAGTCCACACCCTTGGCATGGAAGGTGAACCGGTAATTGATTATGCAGTTGAGGATGCCGCCGACAAAAGCCCCGATAGCTGTGGATAGCCAGGCCGTAAGGTTCAGGAATGCGAATACAGCAAACGAAACAAGAGTGTCGACCCAGCCGCATATCTGCGAAGAAGCACCCGACCGCAACAGTGTGAACAGGAAACCGTCGCTGTGCAGAAATTTTTCTTTAACTTTAGTCAGGTTATTTCGGGCCATGGCTGTATGTACGCAACCTTAAGAGGTTGGGAGAGTGGTGGTGGCGGCGCTTGTTTTAGTTATTGAAAGGCTTTGGTGGATCTTTTTTGGCAAGCATTCTGAGGTCTGCCGTCATTTGTACGATATAGATTGTGAAAAGAATCAGAGCCACAATAGCGCCGATGCAGTCGAACGGAGTCCAGAATGTGCCGCAGATATCCCATCCGAGATCGGGCCAGGGATCATACATGAACAGTATGAACACAGCTATTATAATAAGACGCACCTCGGTAGGTCCCAGCTTGGCGTAAGTGAGCCTGAACTTATCCATGACGATGGTGGAAAGATAAGTATATATCGACATGCAGAGATATCCGGCAAGGATAAACATAGCAATCGACAGATTCATCATCGGAGACAGGCCGAGTCCGATGCAGAACAGACAAGTGGTGAGAGCATCGAGGGAATGGTCAATGAAGAACCCGTACTGCGGGCGCTGAGTGTTGCGGACGCGCGCAAGCGTGCCGTCTAAGCTGTCGCCATACCAGTTGAGTACAAGACAGAACGATGCTGCCCATAAATAATATACATTGTAATTGGAAAGCCAGCAGAACAGAGCATAAAGCACTGCCGCCGCAACTCCTAAATAAGTGAGAAAGTCTGATGTCACCCAACCCGGCTGTCGCTTGGCAAGCTTGACAAGCAACTTCTTTTCCAGAGCATTCAGCAGTGATGTCTGCAGCCTTTCAGAATTCTCTTTTCCCATGATTGATGATATTTAGTTAATTAAGAAACGTGTTAAATACGCCTGTGAGGGAGGACTGTCTGTAATGATCCGCGCAATCTCAATGAGATGTTACACTGCTCAGATCTGCTCCTGAATCCATCGGCAGTTCTTTAATCAGTTTCTTAAATAAAACAATACTTAACTGAAATTTAACGTAAAATTACAATTTTTTTTCTAAAAATCAAACGCAGGGAATAAAAAGGTTTAATGCAGAGCTTTGCAGGGAGGATTCTGGATTGGTCAGTTGGGAACATTTTTGGCGAGTGTGTATAGATTATGTGCCCTATTATTAGTCTTTATGGACTTTTAAGGCTCAGTTCCGTAGGCTCCGTTCCTTAAATCTGATGCGGCTATGAAAGGGGACTGATTAAATCAATTCAATTCTGTCTAAGAAACGGATTGTGAAAGGAAGACGTCGAGGGTGTGAAATGATGTCAAAAGGGGTTAAAACAGTCATTTTTTTAATTTTTATTGTAATTATTGTTTTTTATTTTGGAATATCGAAATAATGTTTTATATTTGCCAACGATTTTAAATAGCGATCAACTTTTTATATCTAATCAGTTTGATTTCATGACAAATACTAACTACTCTGTTATGTTGTTTGCTGTCCGATTGATATTATATTGATACCCAGACGGATTCATTTCTCGAACCCATATCCGTCAGCTGCTTTATAGTAAACAAAAAAAGACTGGATTTGTGATTGGTAAATTAGTATAATTCTTGAAATCACAGATTTACGAATGTCATTCAGCAAGAAAGACGTTGATTCATCCTAATTTAAAAATCGAAGGGGACAGTCGCCGAGACTCTCCCCTTTACTTTATAAGTTTAAGTTCAATACGGAAAGTGGTACCGACACCCAGTTCTGATTCTTTGACAAAAATACGACCGCCATGGTATTCCTCGACAATACGCTTCACGAGTGTAAGGCCGAGACCCCAGCCTCGTTTCTTGGTGGTATATCCGGGATTGAAAACAGTTTTGAAATGTTTTCTGGCTATTCCTTTACCGGTGTCGGCCACTTCAATCCAGGCATAATTGTTGTCGGCTCCGGTTGTGATGTCGATGCGTCCCACACCCTGCATGGCATCAACGGCATTCTTGGTAAGATTCTCCATAACCCATTCGATAAGGGGGCGGGAAAGCCGCACGCCATGATCATCTTCGGAGAGGTGCATATTGATGGATACCCTGCCCGAAATACGCCCTTTCATATAATCGAGCGAACGGCCCACTGTCTCGTTGATGTATTCAAGCTGCATTTCCGGCAGCGAACCGATCTTAGAGAATCGGTCGGCGATTATAGACAGGCGTTTCACATCCTTGTCGATTTCAGCAGTAACATCCTTCTCAATGCCGAGAGTTTCGAGAAATTGTGACCATGCCATCAGCGATGAAATCGGTGTGCCAAGCTGATGTGCCGTTTCCTTCGACAAGCCTACCCAGAGACGATTCTGCTCGGCACGCTTGGTATATACCAGCGCGGCATAAAGGATCACCGCCAGAAGAATAGTCACGGTAATCTGGATATAGGGGTATAGGCTCAGACTTTTCAGCAGCGATGAATCCTCATAGTATATGTACTGATTGCCCCCTTGCTCCATCTCAACTTCAATGAAATGGTCGTTATTGGCCGCCATGTTTTTCAGAGAATGCTTTCCCCGGGCTTTGGCGAGACGCCCGGCAAGATAATCCTTGTTGCGTTGCGACAGGTCGGCGTAAAGACTCTTGTCGGCATCCGTTTTGTCGGGAAGCGGAAAGTTGCGGAACTCCAAGATGTTTCCCCTGTTGTCGGTGACAAGCACCGGTATTGAATTATTGGCGGAGATTATTTCAAGCAGGAACTCGAAATCGGAATCCACATTTGATTTAGCGAGCCGCTGTGTGGCTTTGGCCCAGATATCCATGCGCTCCCGCTCCTGAACTGCAAGCTCTTTGACAAGACTGTTGGAAATCCATAGAAAAGCGATTATGGCCGCTACCGAGATAGCGACAATAATGAATTTTCCTAACCTGCGGTCCATAGAAGTTGTTTTAATTTTCGAGAATGAACCGAGCCACGGCATCCTCGGTGTTAGGTCCGATAACGATATCGGCTTCCTTTTTTACATCATCAATGGCATTACCGACAGCGACCGCCACATCGGCCTCGCGCATCATGGGAAGGTCGTTCACATTGTCGCCGAAAGCCACAATTCTGTCCGCCCCGATTTGTGCGGCAAGTGCCCGCATAGCCTTGGCTTTCGTTGCCTCTGGCGAGAATGCCTCTATGATAGCTGTCCGCTCGCCATAGATATCGTGATAGAACTGTGCCCGTACTCCCGGTAGTTCCCGCGTAATTCGATATACTTGTTCGCCAACGCTGTTCTCTACCATCGAGTATAGGAGTATAATATCATCGAGATGCTCCGGAAATTCTGAATAACCCGAATCATCCACATCGACATGCTTGAAAGGAGAGGACGACCTTTCGTCAAGGAACTCACGCTGCAGAGGCGACAGCTCACCGATATGGCGAATGGTTATCATGTTATTGTTGAGAGAATACACGAAAGTCGGGGTGCCGGTGCTTCGGTATATGTCTATCAGATTTTTCGCGGTTTCCGGGTCGAACAGTCTCAGGCGTGAGTAAATACCAGTTTTGGGTTCCCAGAGAGCAGCTCCGGTCATCACAATCAGGGGGAGAGTAGTGTTGACATTCCGGAGGATAGAGGCCACGGTTGCCGGTGTGCGTGCCGTAGCTGCCGTGAATAGCTTCCCCGAGCTTATTGCCTTGTTAAGCATCTCAATTGTCTGTGAC
>CAYTLU010000088.1:0-3821 GCA_964438665.1 uncultured Bacteroides sp. | reverse complement strand
GATTGATTGGTTAGACCAGTTATAGTTGAAAAGTTCAGCAATGTCCTGATCTATTTCCATCGCTTTTTTTTGTGATTGCATCGCATCAATCTTGAGCGTGTTTGCATTGATTCCGGCTGGACGCTGATTGGCAATGAGATTGTTATGCTGATCAGCGTGTGGGGCTGGAAGGCGGAACTGCGCTGCTGTCTGATTGGAGGTGCAGATTGCTGCGATTGCAGTTGCTATGATGGTTAAGCTTTTTATAAAATGCATTTGGGAGGGTTTTGGTATTTTTTTTCAGGTCAACTGTGTTTCTGATTGATCGTTATGTTAGATTTCATCGGGAGAATAGGTGAATGGCCGGGTGATCGGCATCCATTTGAATATTTCTTCGGGCTTGAAGAAACGTTTCACCTCAACTTCAGCATCTTCAACGCTTGATGATGCGTGAATGATATTTTCCTGTCCGCTCATGCTGAAATCTCCTCGGATTGTGCCGGGTAAAGCATCTCTGCCGTTTGTTGCACCGGTCAACATGCGGACTACCTTTATGGCATCGCGGCCTTCAAGAACCATGACAATTACCGGAGATGCCATCATGGAGTTAAGTAAAGAGGGGAAAAACGGACGGTCAACCAAATGGGCGTAATGCTCACGAAGTATTTTTTCATTGAGTTGCATCATTTTGATGCCGGCAATCACTAATCCTTTTTTCTGAAAACGCGATATTATTTCACCAACCAGTGCACGTTCGATTGAGGAGGGCTTAAAGATGACCAGTGTTTGTTCCATTTGATTTTAAGATTTTATTACATTTTTCCTTTGCGATTGTCCAAATGTAGGAATAATAGCCAGATTGCCAAAATTTTTGAGAACCAAAAAATCTTAATTTCGTTAAAAAGGTTCGAATGTGAGTGTGTAAATAGTTGTAGATAAGCGGGATAATATACAATGTCAAAAATAGTGAAATGTTGTGTTTTTTTGTATGGCTTAAATTCTCCGCGTTAATTTGTGTCAAATATTGTATTTTGTGCTGTGATAAAATTAACATTTCAATATTTGTGACATCTTTTTCATGACGAATGGTTGAAGCAGAATGAAGAGCTCAACATTTTGAATGTCAGCTAATCATAGACCAATCGATCGCTTTAGAGAAAAGGAATTTCATTTCTCGGTTGATAGCATTGTTTTTGGGTAGTGAAAGCATCGGATCTTCATCAAGAATAGTCTCCGCTTCTTTTCGGGCAGTTTGAAGTATGAGGCCATCGGTGGCGAGGGATGCTATTTTCAGATCGATTGGCATGCCGCTTTGCAGCGTACCTTCCAAATCGCCCGGACCTCTCATCTTAAGGTCGGCCTCTGCTATAACAAAGCCATCAGTGGTCGAGGTCATTATTTCCAGACGTTGTCGAGTTTCGCGTGCGATGGATTGTTTGCTCATCAGAATGCAATAACTTTGGCCTTCCCCACGGCCAACGCGTCCGCGAAGCTGATGAAGCTGCGAGAGCCCAAAGCGTTCGGCGTTCTCAATGATCATTGTAGTGGCATTCGGAACGTTAACGCCGACTTCAATAACCGTTGTCGCAACCAGAATGTCGGCTTGATGTGATGCAAAAAGATTCATTTGATGATCCTTCTCGGCGGGTTTCATCTGTCCGTGGACGTATGCAACACGATAGCCGCGAAACGCATCGACAATGTGCCGGTATCCTTCATCAAGGCTTTTAAGATCGACCTTATCGTTTTCTTTAATGAGCGGATAGACAACATAGACCTGTCGTCCGGCTTGGAGTTGCTGATGCACGGCGTTGTAAACGTCATGCCGTTTGTTCTCATATCGGAGAAGTGTGACTATAGGTTTTCGTCCCGGGGGGAGTTCATCGATTATGGAAATATCAAGATCGCCGTAAACCGTCATTGCAAGAGTGCGCGGAATTGGTGTGGCGGTCATGACCAGAACGTGAGGCGGAATGGCGTTTTTCTTCCACATCCGTGCGCGTTGCGCAACTCCAAAACGGTGCTGTTCGTCTATTACAACGAATCCGAGCCGCTTGAACCGGACAGTATCTTCGATAACGGCATGCGTGCCTATCAGGATGTGGAGAGAACCGTCCATTAACTGGCTGTGAATTATGTCACGCTGTTTCTTTGGTGTTGAGCCTGTCAGCAGTTTTACATTGACACCAAGTGGAGCGACCATTTTTGAGATGGTTTCAAAATGTTGTGTGGCCAGAATTTCAGTGGGCGCCATAAGGCAAGCCTGTGTGTCATTGCCGAGAGCGATAAGCATACACATCAGTGCCACCAGGGTCTTGCCGCTTCCGACATCGCCCTGAAGCAGTCGGTTCATCTGTCGTCCGGTGTTCATGTCGGCGCGTATTTCCTTAATGACTCGTTTCTGCGCTCCGGTCAGTTCAAATGGCAGACAGTCGAAATAGAAGGAGTTGAAAAGACGGCCTACGTGTGTGAAGCGGTGTCCTTCAATGTTGAGTGCGCGCCGGCGAGAATAGTGGATTATGTTTAGCTGGAGATAGAAAAGCTCCTCAAATTTCATCCGAAAGAGGGCCTGTTGGAGTTGTTCATTATCAGCGGGGCAATGTATGGCATTCAGAGCTTGTAGCTTTGGCATCAGTTTGAGCCTGCTACGCATATCTTCCGGTAGCGGATCGGAGATATTGCGGCAGTGATTGTCAAGCAACGTCTTGATCCATACGAAAAAGTTGCGAGATGTTATGCCTCTGTTGCGGAGCGTTTCAGTCAGTGGATAGACACCGCGGAGTCCGACTGCAGCCTGAAGCGATGCCGGGGAGTCGATTTCAGGATGAACCATGCTCCATCGGCCTGAGAATTCAGCCGGTTTGCCGAATAGGATATAAGTAAGGCCGACATGATAGTTCTCGCGCATCCATTTGATCCGTCTGAACCATACCACTTCCATTGTCCCTGTGCCGTCAGTGAAAAGTCCGATCAGACGCGTTTTCGCTCCTTCTCCCTGAATCGAGAAGCTGATGAAGCGTCCGCGCACCTGTACCATTGGCATATCAGCGGAAAAAGAACTTATGGGATAGATACGGCTGCGGTCTATATAGTGGGTGGGGATGTGATACAGCAGGTCATAGAACGAGTGTATGCCAAGCTGTTTTTCCAAAAGTTCGGCTTTCTTCGGACCAATGCCTTTGAGAAATTTTATGTCGGTGGCTCGCAGACGTTCCATCAGTTATGCTTAAGATAGTGGGCTGCTGTTGCCAGATCGGCTGGATGCGTGATCTTCAATGTCGCCGGACTGCCTTCTGCAATTCTGATGTCATGAAATCCGTTTAGTTCGCATACAGATGCGTCATCGGTCATTTGCGGCGAATATTGGCAGTCATAGGCTTTCGTGATGATGTTTGCAGGAAATGCCTGAGGAGTCTGCACTGCAAAGAATCTGGACCGGTCAACGGCTTTCGAATGCAATGGGTCGATGGCCATGCGCAATGAGTCAACTGCCGGAATGCATGGGACAGCTCCATCTGCACCATCGGCGAGTGTCTCCAGAAGATGGAGAATAACGGATTTTTCTACCAGCGGGCGTGCGCCATCATGGATCAACACAGGGCCGTTCCATGATGAGGGTATGGCGGATATTGCGTTTTTGACGGAATGCCAGCGTGTGGGGCCGCCCTCGATGACAGCAGGAGATATAAAATTGTGTCTGCGGCAAAGGTCAAACCATTCACTGCGGAAATCTTTGTTTATGACCAACAGGATTTCAGCATCGGGAAGGGCATCGCGGAATCGTTTTATCGCATGCATAACCACCGGCCGACCTTCGAGTTCGCAGAATTGTTTTGGCAGAG
>CAYTLU010000087.1:0-5134 GCA_964438665.1 uncultured Bacteroides sp. | reverse complement strand
GGCAAAGGTCAAACCATTCACTGCGGAAATCTTTGTTTATGACCAACAGGATTTCAGCATCGGGAAGGGCATCGCGGAATCGTTTTATCGCATGCATAACCACCGGCCGACCTTCGAGTTCGCAGAATTGTTTTGGCAGAGCCGATCCGAACCGCAGTCCGGAGCCGGCGGCTACAATAATGCAATATGCGGTCGGTTTTTGTTCGGTCATCGTGCGGCGGGTGCTATCAATGCGTTGTAGGCTGCATCATCACGTATGATTCGCAGTGCTTCTTCGTAGGTGTTGCTAAGATCATTCGCTATCCGGAAATAGGTGGATTGCGTGAATAGATCGCGTCCGATAAATGCTTTTATAATAGTGGCAATTGTCGGTTTCACCTGATCGAAATCCTGTTGGTCGCACTCTATTCCCTTTGCTTTTGCAAATGACCGGAATTCAGACAAAAGAATATCATCCACGTTGAAATCCTTGATATATTTATCTTCAGTCTTGAATTTCTTTTTTAACTCTTTGCGGTGGTCATCGATGTAGTTAGTGCAGAAAGTATTGTATATTCCTTGTGCAAGTATGTCGCGTGAATAGTTGTTCACTCCGGTTGTGTCAATGGGCACAAACAGGTCGGGCATAATGCCTCCTCCGCCATAGACTGTGCGGTGTGATTTCAGGGTTTCAAAGCGTTCTCCATTGTCAATATGCACGCTGTCGGCGTTTGACAGTTCGCCGTTGTTGTAACGGTTGAGGATATCCATGTCATAGTCTTCGGAGTCGCCGGCGGTGTATGGTTTCTGGATGCAACGTCCGGAGGGCGTGTAGTAGCGAGCTACGGTCAGACGTATCATAGAGCCGTCCGGGAATGGGAATGGCCGCTGCACCAGCCCTTTGCCAAATGTCCGACGGCCGACGATAACACCTCGGTCATGATCCTGAATTGCTCCTGAGAGGATTTCACTGGCCGATGCCGAATATTGGTTGACCATTATGACAACTTTACCGTCAGTCAATCTGTTGCGTCCGGCAGCATGGTATTTTGCATCCGATACTTTGTCGCCTTTTGTATATACAATCAGGTCGCCACGCTTGAGCAGCATTTCCGCCATCTCGGTGGCAGCGTTGAGGTAGCCTCCGCCGTTGTATTCAAGGTCGATGATAAGGTCTTTCATGCCTTTTTTCTTCAATTCGGACACTGCTTCATACAATTCGTCGGCGGAATTCTCGGCAAAGCGACTTAACTTGACGTAGCCAATGCCGGGTTCGGCTATATAGGAAGCGTCAATGCTTGAAATTGGAATATCATCGCGTGTGACTATAAAATTAATCAGTTCCGGTTCGCCCCGGCGTTTTATCCGGAGTTTTACTTTTGTTCCTTTCGGGCCGCGAAGCACTTTCATCACATCGGAATTTTTTTTGTTGACTCCGGAAAGTATCGTGTCGTTTGCGGCTATGATACGGTCGCCTGCAACGATCCCGACTCGTTCGCATGGTCCGCTTGCCACAGGTTGGATTACGTAGATCGTATCGTTCAGCATGCTGAACTGGATTCCGATTCCTGAGAAATTGCCTTGCAGCGGTTCGGTCAACTCGCGTGTTTCTTCTGCGTTGGTGTATTGTGAGTGCGGGTCAAGCGTTTTGAGCATGGCAATGATAGCTTCTTCTATGACGTGATCCGTATCAACGGAATCTACGTAGTAACGCTCTATGATTTTATTGGCGTAGCGTAGCTTTGAGTCTCCGCTCATTGTCTGTGCGGTCAGCGCGGAGAATGAGCAGATAAGTGACAGTGCGATAAAGAGTGTTCTTTTCATTATGTCTGAATGGAGTGTTGTTAAATTATCATGTCGCTGACATCGTGATTGTGTCGTTGCAGTTCGCGTACTGCACTGGATGAGATCATCGACAGTTCCGGTTCTGCGAATAGCAGGACGGTCTCTATGCCGGCGATGCGGCGGTTGATGTCAGCAAGATTGCGTTCATATTCATAATCGGCCACGGATCTGACTCCGCGCAGCAGCCATTTTGCTCCGATATGGCGGGCGGCATCGACCGTCAGCCCCGGCCATTCGATGACTTCGACTCTTTCAAGTCCGGAAAGCTTGTTGCGGAGATATTCGGCGTTGCATTGCGTTTCGTTTTTTGATTCGTTTACACCTATCATGATCACCACGCGGTCAAAGAGCTCCAACCCACGGCGGAGAATTGACATGTGACCGACAGTGAAGGGATTGAACGACCCTGCGAATAAAGCTGTGCGCATGGCTGAATGGTTATGAGATTTCGGAATCATCTTCTATAACGAGATTGTCGATGATGAAGTTCTGGCGTTCGATGGAGTTTTTCCCCATGTAGAAGCGTAGCAGCTCTGCAACGCCATCCTCCTTGTGCATCGAAACTCTGTCGGCGCGCATTTCCGGGCCGATGAATCCTGCAAATTCCTCCGGCGATATTTCTCCAAGTCCTTTGAATCGTGTAATCTCGGCGTTTGAGCCCAGTTTGTTGATTGCGGATATGCGTTCTTCATCGGAGTAGCAGTAGTAGGTCTCATCGTTTTTGTCTTTTGATGACGATGAGCGTTTTGAGGTCTTTTTGTTGCGCACACGGAAGAGCGGTGTCTGAAGAATGTAGATGTGACCGCGCTTGATCAGGTCAGGGAAGAACTGAAGAAAGAAGGTCAGCAGCAGCAGACGTATGTGCATCCCATCGACATCGGCATCTGTGGCTATAATCACTTTGTTGTAGCGCAGGTTGTCGATGCTTTCCTCGATATTGAGAGCCGCCTGAAGGAGATTGAATTCTTCATTTTCATATACCATTTTTTTTGTTTTCCCATAGGTGTTCTTTGGCTTGCCACGCAGGGAGAACACGGCCTGAGTCTCGACGTTGCGGATTTTTGTAATTGATCCGGCAGCGGAATCACCCTCGGTTATAAAAATAGATGAGGCTTCTTTTTTATCTTCATCGCCTTTAGTGTCATTGAGATGCACACGGCAGTCTAACAGTTTTTTATTGTGAAGACTGATTTTTTTTGCTTGTTCGCGCGCTTTTTTTGTTACGCCGGCCATAGCCTTGCGTTCGCGTTCGTTGGCCTGGATTTTTTTCAGAATTATATCGGCCGTTGTCAGATCGCGGTGCATATAGTCATCAAGCTCTTTTTTGATGAAGTCTCCGATGAATTTTGCTACGGTCGGACCCTCCGGCCCAATGTCGCGAGACCCGAGTTTGGTTTTGGTCTGAGATTCAAACACCGGTTCTTCAACTTTGATCGAGACGGCAGCGACAATGCCGTTGCGGATGTCGGAATATTCAAAGCTTGATTTGTTGAAATAATCCTTTATGGTGCGTGACACGGCTTCTTTGAATGCCGTCAGGTGAGTGCCTCCTTGTGTGGTGTGCTGACCGTTTACAAATGAATAGTATTCTTCGCCATATTGATTGGCATGGGTCATGGCCACTTCTATGTCATCTCCTTTGAGGTGAATGATCGGGTAAAGAGGCTCATCTGTCATATTCTCCCGAAGCAGGTCTAGCAGTCCGTTGCGCGAAACAAACCGTTTGCCGTTGAAAATGATTACCAGACCGGTGTTGAGAAACGTGTAGTTTTTTAGCAGCGGAATGATAAAATCCTCGCGGTAGCGGTAGTCGCGGAAAAGCGTGCCGTCGGGGGTGAACTGCACAAATGTGCCGTTTTGTTCATCGGAGTCGGTGACAGGGGCATCCGTAACGATGTTGCCATGACAATACCGGACGCTTTTCATCTTGCCGTCTCTGACTGAGTAGATCAGGAAGTCATCGGATAGAGCATTGACTGCTTTTATGCCTACGCCATTGAGCCCCACTGACTTTTTAAATGCCTTGGAATCGTATTTTCCGCCGGTGTTCATCTTTGATGAAGCCTCGACCAGTTTCCCTAATGGAATTCCGCGTCCATAGTCACGGACTGTGACGGTTGTTTCTGTGACATCGACACTTATTTGCTTCCCGAAGCCCATCATGTATTCATCGATGGCGTTGTCAAGCACTTCTTTGAGCAGGACATAGATGCCGTCATCAGCATTCGAGCCGTCACCGAGTTTGCCTATGTACATACCCGGACGGCGGCGTATATGCTCATTCCAATCGAGAGTCTTTATGGCATCCTCATCGTAGTTTGCCGTGGCGTTTTCCGCCATCAGGGGCGTTTCTTTTGAGTCAATATATTCCGTTTCAGTCATTACAGTAAAATCCTATCGTGCAAATATAGTGAAAATCCACGACTAATGCAAGGTGTCTGTTTTAGTCAAAAGACTTGTCCCAGTCTTTCCAGACCGCTTCGTAGCCGAGTTGGCGGATTTCGGCGGCAACCTGCTGTGGCGTGCGGGAGTCTGTGACTTCAAACTGTTCCAATGCATCAGGTGTGGAAACATAGCCCCCCGGTTCGGTCTTGCTTCCTGCCGACATGGATGTCACTCCCAGTTTCATCATGTTGGCGCGGAATTCGGGGCTTTCACGGGTTGAATAGGATATATCGACATCGTGGTCAAAGATGCGGAAAGCAAATGTCAATTGGGCAAGTTCGCGGTCGGTCATCACGATCTTTGGCTGATAGCCGCCTTCGGCAGGGCACATGCGCGGGAAGTTGATGCTGTAGCGTGTGCGCCAGTAGTTGCGGCGAAGATATTGCAGATGACGCGCCATCATGGTCACATCGGTGCGCCAATCCTCAAGGCCGATCAGCACGCCCATGCCTATCTTGTGGACTCCGGCTGCTCCCATACGGTCAAATCCGTTGACGCGCCACTGGAAGATTGATTTCATGCCTTGCGGATGATATTTCTTGTAGTTGGCTTCGTTGTAGGTTTCCTGAAAGCAGACAACGCCGTTCAGACCGCTTTGCGTCAGGCGGTAGTAATCGCGCTCTTTCATCGGCATAACCTCAATCGTCAGATTGTTGAAGTAGGGGCGGGCAACGTGAAGCACCTGTTCCAGATAATCCACCCCATTGAGCCGCGGAAATTCCCCGGATACGATAAGCAGATTTTCAAACGGCCCGAGACGGCGTATCGCCTCACATTCGGCTTTGACCTGATCGAGTGTCAGCGTGACGCGCTGCAGCGGATTGTCATGGTTGAATCCGCAGTAAACGCATTTGTTTGTACATGC
>CAYTLU010000086.1:0-3874 GCA_964438665.1 uncultured Bacteroides sp. | reverse complement strand
CCACGCTATTGTTGGCGGCCGACAGGGTTGCAAAGCAGGAAAAGGATGTAGATTATTTTCCTTCCTACGAAATCCTGCTTGACGATTTACGCGACTACCGGTTCTATTCCACCGATATGTGTCATCCGACACAACAGGCTTCGGATTATGTCTTTGAACAGTTTGAACACGCATATTTCACAAAAGGAACAAAAAATCTTTCGGATCGATGCCTGAAAATCAGCCGCAGACTTTGTCACAGGCCAATGACTGATGACAAAACAGCATACCGTAATTTCATGAATCAAACGGAATCATTAATCAAAAGCCTGACGGCAGAACATCCATCGCTAAACGAGACCATTAATAGAATCAGACAATGACCATGACATATACTACATCACAAATAAGCACATTGCTATGCTGCAAAGCGCCCGCACATGACTATCCGGTCAGCGTGCTTTTGATCGACAGCCGTTCACTCATAGATCCTGAGGAATCACTGTTTTTTGCAATCACCACCGCAACCGGCGACGGTCACCGCTTCATCCGCGAATTGTATGACAAAGGGGTGCGTTCTTTTGTTGTTGCCAGAATTCCCGAAGAGATGCAGACTGTTGACGATGCGGCATTCATTATCGTGCCGGATGTCACAAAGGCATTGCAAAAAATAGCGCGCCATCACCGTGAATCCTTCAATGGAACCGTCGTCGGAATCACCGGCAGCAGAGGCAAAACAACTGTAAAGGAATGGTTATATCAACTTCTGGCCGACAAATATCAAATTGTCCGCAGCCCCAGGAGCTTCAACTCACAGATAGGCGTACCGCTGTCGATATGGGAGATCAATGACCGCACGCAACTGGCAATTATTGAAGCCGGCATATCGAAACGAGGAGAAATGGACGCCCTCCAGCAGATCATACAGCCCAATATCGGAATAATAACCAACGTCAATTCAGAACATGCAGAAGGATTCCGCTCCCTGGCTCAGAAAGCGGCAGAAAAAGCGGTGTTGCTCAAAGACTGCAACTGCCTGATATATTGCAAGGATGATACGCTTATTGCCGATGCGGTCAGTCGCACCTGCCATCCGGATATAGAGATAGCATGGTCAAAGACCGATGCCGATGCGCCAATGTTCATTTCAAAAACCGAAATCGACAACACGGCATCCGAAACACATATCACATACCACTATCTCCACTCAGAATCGCATCTGACCCTACCTTTTACAGCAGCTCCGGATGTGCAAAATGCAATCCATTGCCTTGCTCTAATGCTATATCTCGGAATTCCGGAGGAGGAGATTTCAGAAAAGATGAGCGAACTCGCGCCTGTGCGCACACGTCTGAATGTCATCGAGGGCGTCAATGACTGCATGCTGATCTATGATTCCTACACCTCCGATCTACATTCACTGGCTCCGGCAATCGACTTCATGTCGCGCCGGCGCACCGGTTCACGGACATCTACAGTCATTCTCAGCGACATCATGCATGAGACCTTGCCGCCATCCAAACTTTATCCGGCCGTGGCCCACATGATGCGCCAACGAAAAATAGACCGGTTGATCGGCATCGGAGAGGAGTTTATGAACAACACCCGATATTTTGATGCCGGAGCGGAGTTCTACCCCGACACCGCCTCTTTTCTGTCAAGCATTTCTCCGGGCGATTTCGATGGGGAGCTAATTCTGATCAAGGGTTCGCCGCAGTTCCATTTCGAGATGATTGCCGACATGCTCGAAGCACGGCAACACGAAACCGTGCTGGAGGTAAACCTCGACTCGGTTGTCCACAATTTCAATCTGTTCCGGTCGATGCTCAAACCTACCACCGGAATAGTATGCATGGTTAAAGCATCAGGCTATGGAGCCGGATCATACGAACTTGCCAAGACGCTGCAGTCGCAAGGCGCTGCATATCTTGCCGTGGCCGTGACTGACGAGGGAGCAGACCTGCGCCGCGCCGGAATAACAATGCCCATAATGGTTCTGAATCCAAAAGTGGTCAACTACCGCACACTGTTTGCCTACAATCTTGAGCCGGAAGTGTTCAGTTTCGATATCCTCAACGAACTGATCCGCGAGGGAGAAAAGTATGGCATCTCCGATTATCCTGTCCACATAAAACTCGACACCGGAATGCACCGTCTCGGCTTTTTGGAGAAAGACATACCGGAACTCATTGATATTCTGAAACGCCAGAAAGTGGTCCGCCCAATCTCCGTGTTCAGCCATCTTGCATCAGCCGACTGTCCGGATATGGACGATTACACACAACGGCAATTCGATCTGTTTGACCGCTGTTGCGATCTGCTTCAGGATGGCTTCCGCCACCATATAATGCGTCATATCCTCAACTCCACAGGCATAAGCCGCTTCCCGGAGCATCAGAATGACATGGTTCGGCTGGGAATCTGCCTCTACGGCATCCCGACCATGAACGATGGCTCACAGGACGACCTGCGGCAAGTCTCAACGCTGACAACAACTATCATATCTCTGAAAGACTGGCCGGCAGGGACTACCATCGGCTACAGTTGCCGCGGAGTGTGCCGCCGCGATTCCCGCATAGCCACAATCCCTGTCGGATATGCCGACGGCATTAACCGTCACCTTGGCAACGGCGGCATGCAGGTTATGGTCAACGGACATCGCTGCCCGACAATAGGCAATATCTGCATGGATGCATGTATGATAGATGTGACAGATACCAAATGTAGCGTTGGTGACAGCGTGGAGATTTTCGGGCCGAATATTCCGGTTGAAGAAATCGCCGAAACTCTCGATACGATACCCTACGAAGTGCTGACCTCCGTTTCTTCAAGAGTGAAACGCATCTATTTCAGAGAGTAGGACAAAAGCATAGAAAACTCAAGCGGGACAGGTGTTTTGATGTCTGTCCCGCTATTCGTTTATTTACGTTGTTCAGCTTCGTGATGATCAGCGCAGACGGTCATAGCTGCGCAACAGCTTCTGGTCGCGGCTGATACAGCGATAAGCGGCAATCAAAGCCACAAATGCCCCTACAAGAAGTAGTCCGCCTCCGCCCCAGATCGGTTTCACACTGACGCCGGGATAATAATCAGCGAGACCAAGCGTCATTTCATAAATGACAACACCGGCCATTATCAGAACTAGTATTGCCGACAAGAGTACCAGACACTTCTGCATCGGCATTTTCTTGAAGCAGAAAATCGCTATCAGCATAAGCAGCATAGAAACACATGCCGGAATAAGGAAGGCAGAAAAGTTAACAGCCTTAAGATCTACACTGCCGGGAGTTGACATGACATCGGCATACCAATAACCGAATGGGACGAACAGGAACACAGCCGTACATGCAATAGCCAGCAATAAAAACAATGTTTGCAAACGTTGGATAACCATAATAAATAAATCTATATTTTCACTTTAATTTATCTACAAAGATAAACAATTGCGAAGTCAATTTGATTATATTTTGTAAGTTTGTAGATAAAATCACATCAACTATTTGCATAATGAATGATCATAAACGGAAGAAATATATAATAAGATGAAACGCATCAAGATATTCATAAGCAGTGTGCAAAGTGAATTTGCCGAAGAACGCGCTATGCTTTGCCATTATATACGAACAGACGTATTGTTGGGTAAGTTCTTTGACCCATTTATATTCGAAGAAGTTCCGGCTAATAAATATCCTACAAAACATGTCTATTTGAAAGAAGTAGAGTTTTGTGATATTTATTTGGGGCTGTACGGCAATCATTATGGATATGAGGATGAGGAGGGTGTTTCTCCGACAGAACGAGAATATGATTTGGCTACAACACTTCATAAAAGTCGCTTAATCTACATCAAGAGCATTGGAGAGGAAAAGAGACATCCGAAAGAAACCGCCTTGAT
>CAYTLU010000085.1:0-2629 GCA_964438665.1 uncultured Bacteroides sp. | reverse complement strand
GTTGAACTTCTGTTTGGTTACGCCGCGCGGCATGAACTCCTCCCACGACTGCGCATCGACAAGTTGTGTGAAATTGTCGATTGTCAACTCCTTGTCTTCGTCGGTAATATCTGCGCCATAGATAAGCAACGGCATACGGATAGAGATAGCGCGCAGAATGGAGATGGCGACTTCCCTATTCTCCTTTTTCTTTTTAAGTTCCTCAAGGCGTCTCTTCTCCTCTTCCGTCAACAGTTGCTTGTCCTTGCCTCTCTTCCTGGACTTCTTTTCAAGGTCTTCAAGTTCCTCGTATTCCTCGTTAGTTAGGCCCTGATTGTTGATGTCCACCTGATTGGTCTTGGGCATTGACTTGGTCTGGTCGATTATCTTTTTCAACTCGCCAAATTCCTGGAATTCCAAATCATTCAGTTTCATCAACTCGTCGTTATAGAGCGACCTATCCTCAAAGCCATGGCTGACAACCCGCTCGACATAGACCTTTTTGAGTTGCTGGAGCATATTATCGACGTTGAATTTGCTCATCTTCGAGCCTTCAACCGAGATAATCGGGCAGAAATTGAGGAAGTCGCCCAATTGTTTACGCTCGGAATCGCCCTGCTTGCCCGCCTTGGTCGAGATCTTGGCAGTCTCGGCAAGCACTTTGAGTGTGCGGTCGGGAGCAAAGTCGAAGACATAGCACTCCTCCTTGACGCGACCGTTGATGGTCGCCTTAGTTTGCACCCGGAAGATGGTTTGCATATAGGCCGATGCTGACGTGTTGTAACTGCCCGACAGCATAAGCACACCCGTCCACGCCTCGACGCTCACGCCGGTTGTAAGTCTGCCGCACGACAGCGTGATGGTGCGCGTCTGGTCGGGGTCTTTGCCGATAGCCTCCTTGACCATGCGCAGTGCCTCGCCGTTCTCCTCGTCTTCATCGCCGTCGCCGGCAACATTGACGACCTCAAAGCAACTGAATACGGGGTGGGCTTTCAGCATCGCACTTAATGCCTTTGCCGCCTTTACGCCCGGCAGCATCCACAGCGTATGGCGGAATATGTCCCGATAGGTATCGTTGGCAAAGGGGTATTTACTCTCTGCGTCCTCCTTTGTCAGCAGATTGAGGAATGCCCGTACATCTTTTTCGTGGACGAATGTTCCGTCCTCTTTCGTGCGGAAGAACTCGCGGAAGTTGAACGCTATATCCTCATCGGCAAACTCTTTCATCAGCCGTCCGAGGTCGTAGGTGTAGATATTCAGACGCGGCATACACGCATAGGGGTTGTGGTCGCCCGGATGGTCGATATCCCATTGCGCCTTTGCCCGCTGCTCCATCACATAGTCCCACGTATAGATTTCTTCCTCCTTGAAATCATCGAGCAGGTTGAACGGCGTACCCGAAAGGCGCAGCACCTTCGTATCTTTCTTCACCAATTCGTTCATCACCGCCTTGCCAAGCGCTGTCTGTGTCCCCTCGTGCGCCTCATCGACAATAATCAAGTCCCAAGGCGTGGCAAAAACCTCGTTGTTCTTATCGAAGTTGCCGCCGACCAGTTCCGAGCCGCGCAAATCCTGCATCGACGCGAAATAGACATAGCGGCATTCGTTGCGCTTTGCCCGTGCTTCAAGATTGGTGTATGGCTCGCCGTTTGTCTTTGAGCCGTAAGCGAAGTCGGGAGTATCATAGAATATCTTGCCGAAATCTTCGAACCAGCCCGCATCGACCACAGGACGGAGCGTGAGAATCAGCACACGGCTGAACTTCTCGTACTCTTTGACTACTTGAAGTGCCGAGAGCGTTTTGCCGAAACGCATCTTGGCGTTCCATAGCATCTGATTGCTCCTCTTGAACTGCTTTAAGGTCTTGTCGATTGCCTCGCGCTGTTCGGGGCGGAAGTCAATAGGTGTGTGGCCCTCGGTTTTTTCGGATGGATGAAGAGCCTTTCGACCTGCTTTAGCCGCCTCGATCGCTTTTTTAGCGGTTGCCAAGTCGCAAACGTACCATTCATTTGCGCCATCAGCCCATTGAAATATCCGTTTCTCAATTCCTGACCTTTTCAAAACGTCATGGACTTGATGATCGTCAATAGAACCTATTTGTCCATCCCTTACAAACAGCGAGATTTCGGAATGCAACAATTCGTAAGGAATACCTGCGGTCTTTGTATATTGGTCAATGCGCGCCTTGGCAGCCTTGTTTAAGGACGATTGCGTAGGAGGCCAAGGCCCATCTTCATAGGTAGCCTCGCCTATCTTCAAACAGCCGCGATGCGATTCGTATGGGATACGCATCACATATATCAGTTTGGGTTTAGCTCCGAAAAATTGCTCCATAACTATTTCATGAGATCAATGAATCTTATTTTCTCTTTGCCCTTCTTCGCATTCCAGTCTTTGATAAGGGCGTATGTGCCGTTGTGGGTGCGTATATCATCGTTTTTGCAGCCTTGACAGACAGATACCCGCTCTTCGTCTCCGAATATGGTATGTTCCACAATCCTGCGTTCTCCGCAGGTATCGGGTATCACACCTTTCAACCCGTCCATCTGCCAGATATTCCACGAGATGATATAGGCAATATATAACAGCGATTTGAGTTGCGGCTCACTGCCGAACTTCGCTTTGTAATAGTCGATGAAGGTGTAGAGCA
>CAYTLU010000084.1:0-2307 GCA_964438665.1 uncultured Bacteroides sp. | reverse complement strand
TCAAAGAGTTATAACACGCCCTCAGTTCCAATCGCTTAGGACTATTTCGCGGCTTCGGCTGAAAGATTACGATTATTTTTGTAACTTCGCCATTCAATTAATATAGGTTACTGACATTTATTCAACACGGAGATGGTTGTTTTTCCAAATGCAAAAATAAATCTAGGGCTCAACATTATCAATCGCCGCAAGGATGGTTATCATAATATTGAATCTGTAATGATTCCGGTTATGTGGCGTGATGTACTGGAGATTGTTCCGGCCAAAGGTCCGGATACGACATTGACCGTTTCCGGACGATCCGTAGATTGCCCGGCTGAAAAGAATCTTGTGATGAAAGCCTACCGCGCCTTAAACGAAGTCACTCCCCTACCGGCCGTGGATATCTATCTCAGGAAAGTAATCCCTGACGGAGCCGGACTTGGCGGCGGCTCGGCCGATGCGGCGTTCACGCTATCTGCGCTCAACAATTTATTCGCATTAGGCTTAGACAAGTCGCAACTTGCCGGGATCGCATCTTCTTTGGGGGCCGACTGTCCGTTTTTTATACACAACCGCCCTATGCTTGCCACCAGAACAGGCATCGAGCTTTCGGAAATTGAGCTTCCGCAGCTGTCGGGACTTACAATGCTGATTGTCAAGCCAGATATTCGCATCTCAACGGCCGTGGCCTATTCCGGCGTAAAACCCAAAACACCATCAACTCCGCTTTGCCGCCTGCTTGATATGCCGGTTGAAACCTGGCGCGGCGCGGTGCATAATGATTTTGAACTATCGCTAAAAGAGATTTTCCCCGAATTAAATCAGATAAAAGACGAACTGTATGACCGTGGCGCGGTCTATGCCTCGCTGTCAGGGTCTGGGTCGGCGCTCTATGGCCTGTTTAAAAGTGACAAAATGGCAGAACAGGCATTAACAGCGTTTGATAGCCATGAATGTCTGACGTACACGATCTCTTGATTCTGAACGATTATCGACATTATTTGTTATCAAATAAACGCCAAATTGCCGACATGCGTTTTTTGGCAATGTTTTTGCTATAAGAGTTAATCAAAAATCAATTAGATATGTCAAAACATAAAAATACAAATTCAGAAACAGAGCTTAACGAACAGGACGAGAACGAAGTATTCGACAATGTCCCCGAAGCAGAATCAGAAGAAGAGAACGCAGAGGTTGCTGAAAACGAGGAGATGAGCCAGATTGACTCACTCAACAAACAGCTTGCCGACGAGAAAGAGAAGGTTGAAAAAGAGAAAAAGGAATACCTGTTCCTGATGGCTGAATTTGACAATTTCCGCAAACGCACACTTAAAGAGAAGAGCGAAATTATCCGCAATGCGGCTGAATCAGCCATGAAAGGTCTTCTTCCTATCGTTGATGACTTTGAACGAGGCCTTGAAGCTGTGAAAAATTCATCCGATGCAGAGGCTGTCAAAGAGGGAATGGAGCTAATCTATAACAAGCTCCTGAAATATCTTGAGCAGAATGGTGTAAAACCGATCGAAAGCACCGGAAAGGATTTTGATCCGGAACTGCACGAAGCCATAGCCATGATTCCGGTAGAAGATGAGGCTCAAAAAGGCAAAGTCATCGACACTCCGACCAAAGGCTACACAATCAATGGCGACAAAGTGCTTCGTTTTGCTAAAGTTGCTGTCGGACAATAATCTGCCCCTTAAACATAAAATAATATCAAGCTGAAAAGAAATCCGCAATAATGGAAAAGAGAGATTATTATGAAGTGCTTGGCGTAAGTAAGAATGCGACTGCCGATGATCTGAAGAAAGCCTACCGCAAACTTGCCATCAAGTACCATCCGGACAAAAATCAAGGCGATAAAGCGGCTGAAGAGAAATTCAAAGAAGCTGCTGAAGCCTATGATGTCCTGAGTAATCCGGAGAAACGCCAAAGATATGACCAGTTCGGCCACAACATGGGTCCACAAGGCTTCCCGGGCGGAGGAGGCGGGTTCTCAGCCGGCGGCATGTCAATGGAAGATATATTCAGCATGTTCGGCGACATCTTTGGCGGACGTGCCGGAGGGAATATGGGCGGATTCGGAAGCGCGACTTCCGGCGGAGGACGACGCGCCAGAGCGCGTCAGCGACATGGCGACGATCTGCGCATCACTCTCAAACTGACGCTTGAAGATATTGCCAAAGGGGTTACAAAAACCATCAAACTAAAATCCTACGTAAAAGACGATCACTGCAATGGGACAGGAGCAAAGGATGGGACATCATTCCAGACTTGCGCCAACTGCCACGGCACCGGTGTCATCGAACAAGTGCAACAAACCATATT
>CAYTLU010000083.1:0-2877 GCA_964438665.1 uncultured Bacteroides sp. | reverse complement strand
GACAGTCACCTCAGCCGATGTGGAATGGAAAATGCGCCGCGCAGCAGAAGTGTCAGTTGCGAACTACGGATTTTTCATAGGCGCGACAACAGACAATACGGAAGAACTGGCGGCTGCCGATTATAGCCGTGTTGCCGGCGTGAAGCTCTTTCTCGGTTCGTCAACCGGCAATATGCTGCTTAACGATCCCGAAATCATAGGCCGGATTTTTGATAGCGTTCCCGCTATTGTTGCCGTACATGCCGAAGATGAAAGCTTATTGCAAAAGCGCCGTCAAGCAATCATTGAACGCTATGGCGAGAATCTCTCGATGGATTTTCATCCGGTGATACGCAATCACGATGTTTGTTTTGAGGCTTCGCGCCGTATCGTTGAAATGGCGCAGCATCACAACCACCGCTTGCATCTTCTCCACGTATCTACTGCTCAAGAAGTCGAAATGCTGCAATCCGGCACCCCCGAAGGGAAACTCATCACAGCCGAAACCTGTCCGCAATATCTCGCGTTCTCCGATGAGCAATATCCGATGCTCGGCATCCGCATCAAATGCAATCCAGCCATAAAACGTCCAGCCGACCGCGATGCGCTGCGCAAGGCTGTGGCCGATGGGCGCATTGACACCATCGCTACCGACCATGCGCCCCATCTTCCGCAGGAAAAGCAAGGCACAGCCCTGACAGCGGCATCAGGCATGCCGATGATCCAGTTCTCACTTGTGTTGATGCTCCAGATGGTTGACGAGGATATCTTTGACCTGCACACCGTTGTCAGCCGCATGTGTCATAATCCGGCCACAATCTACGGCATTGACCGCCGAGGCTTTCTGCGTCCCGGCTATTATGCCGACCTGACCCTTGTGGATAACGACTGCGAACCATATACCATAACGGATCAATGGGCCATCAGCCGATGCGGATGGACTCCTCTGGCCGGCCTGACCGTAAGCAACAAAGTAGAAATGACCCTGGTCAACGGTCACATAGCCTACCGCCACGGCATAGCCTTTGCCACCCCCGCATCCCGCCCCCTCCGCTTCAACCGATAGCTAAAACTATAAAAAGAACATATACCAAATACGTTTTACAAGAATCGGCAATCAAACAGCTAAATAACCATCATCCAATAAATTTGCTTCCCTTTTTTAATTCTTTCCTATTGATATTGATAGTAGAAATCATATAAAGTATCTGGGAAACCCCAACCGCATTCTTCTGATATTTTAAGCATCTTTTCAATACGTGGACGGAGTTCTTCTAAAGAACCATTCTTGTATATGAATTCCATAGCCTTGTCAAAATTGTTTTCTAAAGTAGTATAGTATTGCTCCCACATATTGCCATATTCTGCGGTGAAGTTTACACCTGTTTCAATATAGAATAACATTATGTCAGCTATGCAAGATGGTGATGGTTTCAACTTTTTGAAATCGCTTATTGCTTTTCGGCATACACTGAACCGACATTTGGGCTCACCACGATTTGGATAGAATTCATTGTAGATTATTTTCTTATATTCTTCCAATTTGGCATCATCATTTGGATTTATGTAAAATTCAAGATATTCTTTGGCTTCTTTACGTGCTTCGTAAAGTTCTAAGACCATATCTATAACCTGCTCTTTTGTTAACTTTATCAGGAGTTTTTTCAACTGTGCTTTTGACATATCTGTTCTATTGTCTGGTTTTAAGCTCTATCTGTCCGATGCTTGACTGAGCAATTTTAATAGCATCTGACTTTAATTCGTCTTCATCCTCCACGGCATCAAGGACTTTATCAGCGACCCAAAGAGTTAGAAGTTCTTTTTCATCAACATTGAAATAGTTGGCTATTTGAACTACCTGGGTGCGTTTTGCACGTCTATCCCCTCTTTCGATTTTCGAAAACATAGGTGTATCAATCTCAAGAAGAGAGGCTAACTGTCTTTGCAGCACTCCATTCTCAAGCCTTAATTCTTTTATCTTTTGTCCTAACAACATCTTTAATTCTTTTATGACTATTTGTTTAACTACTGATTTCCCAATGACCTGACTTATCAGACCCAATCCGCTTAATGATATTCTGTTCTTGAAGCCGTTTTATGGTCTGAGCGACCCACCTTCTTGAATAGCCTGTTAGATTTGCTATATCAGTCATGGTAGCTCGTGGGTTATTTCTTATTTGTTCTATGATTTTGAGTGCACTTTTCGGTGCAGTTTGCAGTGCACTTTCGAGTGCAGTTTGCCTACTCTCAACTGGCAACTGCAAAAATAGAAAATTGTTTGAAGAATTCCTCTTTAGAAGAAATAAAGTTGAATTTTTTACGAAGCCTACGGTTGATTTTATGTTGGATTTTACGGATGAAAGCATCCGAAAGGGCGGAAAAGTCAGTACCCTTAGGGATATATTGTCGTATCAGTTTGTTAGTGTTCTCGATGACACCTTTCTGCCATGAGGCATACGAATCGGCGAAAAACACAAGATTCGGATTCTTGGTGCCTTTTGGAGCCAACGCCTTTGAAATCAGACTGTGGGCACAGAATTCGAAGTCATTGTCGGTGGTGATTGAACGAATCGTATGCCTATAAGGGAATAATAGTCTGATTACAACCTTCGCCAATGGCTCGGTGCGCTTTCCCTGAGGCAGCTTTTCCATCAGCACCATGTTCGTACTTCTTTCGGTGAGTGTCACGATAGAGTGTCACGATAGGGACAAATTGCAAAAAAGTAGTCCAGAAATCTCGTGATTTTTGTCTAAATTTCCTCTAAAAAGTAAAGTATTCCCAACACATCTGTCTGCCTTGTAATCAAATGGTTCGCTTCTAAAGAGGGTTTAAATGAGTGTGACGATTCTATCCATAGCCTTAATTGACAGCTACAGACGAGATTATTAAGTTTGTTA
>CAYTLU010000082.1:0-2562 GCA_964438665.1 uncultured Bacteroides sp. | reverse complement strand
AGAGATCCAAGGAATTTTCCAACTTCCTCTGAATAGATGATTTTATATTTCAGTTGTTCGTTAATTGCTGACGCTATACATGATGCAAAGATAGTGGAATATTTCCATATATGGAAATATTTATCAAGAATTATGTTTGAGTTTTAAGAGGGATGGTGAATAATTTCAGGATATTGTGTCATCGATGCCGGGAGGATTGTCAGATAATGTCAAGCTGCCTGGCAAGCCGACATGCCTCCGTGGAGTTGCGAACCTGCAATCGGGCAAGTATGTCCTGACGATGACTCATCCGGCATGCGAGTGCCGGTAGTCGGTCGGGGATTGGCCCGTGATCCGCTTGAACATGCGCGAGAAATGGGCGGGATATTCAAATCCAAGGCCATAGGCTATGACACTGACATCGTCATTGGTGTTTATCAGCTTCTGCTTGGCAACGGAAATAAGATGAAGTGAAATCAGGTCTTTCGGGGTCGATCCCGTCTCCTTTCGGATAAGGTCGCCGAAATAGCCCGGCGTAAGATTGACTTTCTCGGCAAAATAAGCCACATTGGGTATTGTCTGCCGCGGTGTTCCGAAATAAGATTTGAGTTCCCGCTCAAATCGCTTCACCACTTCGGAATTGACCTTGTGGCGGGTGAAGAACTGACGATCGTAGAAGCGGTGGAGATATTCCAGCAGCACCTGAATATTTGCGGAGATCAATGCCGCCGAATGGCTATCGACCGAATGTTGCGTTTCTTCCTTTATCCGCTCAAGGCAGTCGAGGAATCTGGAGCGTTCATCCTCCGAGAGATGGAGCGCTTCCATCTGCGAATAGTCGAAGAAACCAAACGCGGATATCTTTTCGCCCAAAGGCGTGCCATAGATCAGATCGGGATGGAACAGAAGCCCGATCACATCCGGAGCAAATTCATCTTCTTCCATCTCCACATCAACTACCTGCCCGGGGGAGAAACTGACCACCGTTCCCTCCTGATAGTCATATTGCCGGCGGCCATACTTGATCGAGCAGTTAGCCCCATTCTTCAAAAAGAGGGCATACACACCGTAGTTCATCCTGATATGATTGACCGATCGCTTCGCTTCTTTCAGGTCAATGACCGAGACCAGCGGGTGGTATGTGGTCAGCCCATAGAGTTTGTTATACGCATCGATCGAATCGAGTGTCACAATTTCGTTTTCCATACCGCGAAGTTAACGCTTATTTATCAACCGACAGCAATCCAGACAGCGACATCTGCAATTTTGGTATCAACAACCATAAAACTGGTTTATCCAGTGCCGCAGATTGTTCGTTATTTTGCCATATGAAAACAATAATTATCGCAGCCGCCCTGTCATGCGGCACAGTCACAGCAAATTCTCAAGTTATGAACAATCCCAACACCGACACATCGCTAGCCCCCGAAGAGAGGCTTGAACTGACCACGACATGGGACAAGGTGTTTCCCAAAAGCGACAAAGTTGACCACAAGAAGGTGACATTCGTCAACCGCTACGGCATCACACTTGCCGCCGACATGTACACCCCCAAAGACACGGAGGGGAAATTGCCGGCCATTGCCGTGAGCGGTCCGTTCGGCGCAGTCAAGGAACAGTCAAGCGGACTATATGCCCAGCAACTTGCCGAGCGCGGATTTCTCACAATCGCCTTCGATCCCTCATTCACAGGCGAGAGTAGCGGCAAGCCGCGCCGTGTGGCCTCACCGGACATCAACACCGAGGATTTCTCAGCAGCCGTTGATTTTCTCAGCGTGCAGCCCAATGTGGATGCAAACCGCATAGGCGTTCTGGGCATTTGCGGATGGGGCGGCATAGCCATCGAAGCAGCCATCAACGATCCGCGCATCAAAGCTACGGTTGCATCGACCATGTATGACATGACACGCGTCACGGCCAACGGCTATTTCGATGCCGATGATTCCGCCGAAAAGCGCAACGCCAACCGCGCCGCCCTCGCAAAGCAACGCACCGCAGATTACCGCAACGGCAAATATCAGCGTGCCGGAGGGGTGGTAGATCCGCTTCCCGCCGATGCTCCACAGTTTGTAAAAGACTATCACGCCTATTACAAAACTCCACGCGGCTTCCATCCACGCAGCGGCAACTCGACCGATGGCTGGAACTCGACCTCCTCACTACCCTTCATGAACTTCAAATTTTTCGAATATGCCGGCGAACTGGACAATGCCGTGCTGATAGTTCACGGCGAAAAAGCCCACTCATACTACTTCGGCAAGGACACATTTGCCAAACTCAAAGGCGACAACAAGCGGATGCTCACCGTGAAAGGGGCAAGCCACTGCGACCTCTACGACCAAACAGACATCATCCCCTTTGACGAAATCGAAGCTTTCTACACCGAATATCTCAAATAAGGGAAAACTCAAACTAATATGGGCAAGAAAATATTTATACTGACTTCATTCATCATTTCAACAGTCATGGCATATTCACAGAATCCTACAAAACTCACCGACAAGCCGTCAGAAATAGAGCAGACCGCCGGACGCAATGCATTGGGCACGTTTGCGCCGAAATTCGCGGATATCAACGATAATG
>CAYTLU010000081.1:0-4332 GCA_964438665.1 uncultured Bacteroides sp. | reverse complement strand
AGTTGGGGTGGAATGAATATCAGCGAGATGAAGTTCATCACAGATATTACCATCATCTATAACAACCGCAAATTCCTTGACCTGCTGTTCCGCGTTCCTCTGAAAGACCGTATCAGCGACAGGCATCATCTTGATATGAAGCGTGTTCTCAACAAGGAACTCTTCGACATGAATATACGCGTAGTCAATATGGCAGAGACATCTAATCGCGCTCGCGCTCTTAATGCGATATTCAACCTTAACAGAATTTTCCCATAACGTAAAATATGAAAATATACCCAATCGTGAAGCGCACGTTTGATGTGTGCTTTGCTTCTGTTGCCTTTATTGTTCTTTTCCCGATTCTGCTGGTCACTGCTGTAATAATAAAGATTGACAGCAAAGGGCCGGTGATATTCAAACAAAAAAGACTTGGCCGTGGTGGTAATCCTTTTTGGATTTATAAGTTCCGTTCCATGACCGTTGGTGCAGAGAAACAAGGGACCGGCGTGTATTCATGCAAAGGCGATGCCCGAGTAACGAGAGTCGGAAGGATTATTCGTGCCACAAGCATAGATGAACTGCCGCAATTGTTGAATATCATCAAGGGCGACATGGCGTTGATTGGTCCGCGTCCGGCCCTGACGTATCACCCCTGGCCATACGAACAATACACAGAGCATCAGAAGCACATGTTTGATGTTCGTCCGGGTATAACCGGATGGGCTCAGGTTAATGGCAGGAAGGAAGTGCCTTGGCCGGAGAGAATTGAACTAAATGTATGGTATACTCAGCATATGTCATTTGTTCTGGACTGTAAGATTTTCTTCATGACATTTTTTAAAGTACTGACAAACGCAAACAATAATAACACAACGCAAACCAATGCTTAAGTTAATGTACATAACCAATCGGCCTGAGGTCGCAGAAATAGCGTATGAAGCCGGAGTTGATAGAATCTTTGTTGATCTTGAAACGATTGGCAAGAGTGAGCGTCAAGGAGGAATGGATACCGTTCAGTCGCATCATACACTTGATGACGTAAGTTTCATTCGCCATGCTTTCAAAGGAGAACTACTCGTGCGATCAAACCATATATATGAAGGCTCAAAAGATGAGATTGATTGTATTATTGAGAGTGGCGCAGATGTTGTGATGCTCCCCTATTTTAAGTCTGTAAATGATGCGGCAAAGTTTATCGACATTGTAAACGGACGAGCAAAAGTAAGTTTACTCGTCGAGACCGCAGAGGCTGTGAACAAACTTGATGGTATCTTAGAGCTTGATGGTGTTGACGAGATTCATGTTGGGCTAAACGATTTGCATCTTGCATATGGCATGAAATTTATGTTTGAACTTGTAGCCGATGGCACTATTGAACGTCTGGCCAAGCTGGTGTTGGCTTCAGGTAAGAGATTCGGTTTCGGTGGAATTGCCGGGGTTGGAAAGGGAATGATTCCGGCCGAGATGGTAATTAGAGAGCATTACCGCCTTGGTTCAACCTGCGCTATACTGTCAAGAGCCTTTTGCAATACCAATATCGTTACAGATTTGAATCAAATCAGGGAGACATTTATTAGCGGGGTCAAGGCTATACGTGATGTCGAGGTTGAATGTCAGATGCACTTAGACTATTTCAAAGCAAATCAAGACAGTTTTATTAAAAATGTGAATACCATTGTTGAAGGACATTAAAGATGCGCAACTTATTAATTACCGGGGCTGCACAACCGAACAAAAAGTTTCTGTCAAAATTAGAGGGTGAGGGTTGGTTCATTACAATTCACAAACAGGAGAAAGAGCTGGTTCTTAATCCGGAAATATACGAGGGCGTGATTTGTAATGGGCTCTTTCTATATAACGACATTCGAAAATTTCATAATCTAAAGACAATCCAACTTACAAGTGCCGGATTGGATAGAGTCCCCATTGACTATATAAATCAGAGAGGCATCAAACTGTTCAACGCTCGTGGCGTTTATTCAATCCCAATGGCTGAATGGGTCGTAGGTGTCATACTCAATCATTATAAAAAACTGAATGCTTTTCACGAACAGCAAGAGAAACACGAATGGATTAAAATCAGAAGTCTGCAAGAATTGTCAGGTAAACAGATAGCGATTATTGGTGCCGGAAACATAGGAGGTGAAGTCGCGAAACGATTACAGGCATTTGATGCATACGTAACAGGATATGATATTAAACCATTTGACAACCCTTATTTCACATCAATAAAAAAAGTAGGTGAGTTTCTACCTCAAGAATTTGATATAGTAATATTGACAGCCCCTCATACAGAACAAACTCATCATCTGATTAATAAAGAAGTCCTCAATCATTTCAAGTCGGGAAGTTTGTTGATAAATATGTCACGAGGTGGACTTATCAATGAGGATGCGTTGCTCGAAATAATGACTGAAAGAGCTGATATTACAGCAATTCTGGACGTATTTGAGGAGGAACCATTGTCCGTGGATTCAGAGTTATGGAATTTGCCAAACATCCATATATTTCCTCACAATTCCTTTGTTGGAGAAAATAATGTAAAAAGATTACATGATGTCATCCTTAAGAATCTGTTGGTAAATGGGAATTAACGACGAATAACTCGATATAGTAACCGATGAGGCAGAGGCAAATTCCCAACTTCGGATGAACTATAATTTCCACGAAAGCCTTGATGCAAAAGACCAGCGTCTTATCAATGTGCTTTTGCCCAGTACGCCGCTACCCGTTCACCGCCATAAACACACTACAGAGACATACGTCCTGCTCCAAGGTAAAATATTCGTAGTATTTTACGATGACCTTGGCGGACAGATCGAACGTTATTTGCTCGACCCGACGCAAGGCAACTATGGCGTGCAGATCCCCAAAAGCCAGTGGCACACCGTTGAAGTCATCGAACCGTCAGCCATCCTCGAAGTCAAAGACGGTCCATACACACCTCTCCAACCCGAAGATATTCTGTATTGAGATGTCTCTAACGACGATGTCCGCTACATCATCGACACCATCAAATCTTCGATCATATAGGAAAAGAGAACCGCCAAATGGCGATTAGACTTTTTGACTACCAGCGCGAGATGAGGGACTCCGTCATGGAGGCTTTCGGCTCGCACAATTCTGTGATGTGCCAGATGCCGACGGGCACAGGTAAGACGCATGTGCTTGCGTCGGTGGTCAGCGAGTACGCGAAAGGCAAGACCGTCTGGGTGGTGGCACACCGCCGTGAATTGATCGAGCAGATTGAAAGGACTTGGACCGCATTTTACAAGGACAAGAAGAATGCTCCAGAGGTCAGGGTGCTTTCGATTCAGTGGCTCGCGCGGAATTGGGACAAGGTCGAGGGAGAGAATCCCGCGATGATCGTTATTGACGAGGCCCACCATGCGCTTGCCGAGACGTATCAAGAGCTGTTCCGCCGCTATCCGGATGCCAAGAAGCTCGGAATGACGGCGACCCCTTACCGTTTGAGCGGCAAGGGGTTCACCGACTTGTTCGACATCCTGTTGCAATCAAAGAGCATCCCGGAGTTCATCCTGTCGGGCCGTCTATCGCTGTTCGACTACTACTCCGTGCCGCAGAACAGCAAGATCCGCCGCCAGATAGCGTTGCTGAAGAAGCGCGGCGCCGACGGCGACTATCAGACGAAGGAGTTGGAACAGTCGCTGAACACGCCCCGCAACATCGAATACCTCTACAACTCGCTGACTCGCTACGCGAAGGGGCGCAAGGGTATTGTCTATGCCATCAACATCAGCCATGCCCGCGCCATTGCCGACTATTATGCCGCGCAGGGTGTGAGATGCTGTGCCATCGATTGCAATACTCCGGCGAAAGAGCGCGAGGCGAAGATCGAGGCGTTCCGCCGTGGCGAAATCGACGTGATGGTCAACGTCGACATCTTCTCGGAAGGCTTCGATTGCCCGGAGGTGGAGTTCATCCAGCTTGCCCGGCCCACGCTCTCACTTGCCGTCTATCTCCAGCAAATCGGACGCGGCTTGCGCAAGGCGAAAGGGAAACGATATTGTGTCATCCTCGACAACGTGGGGCTGAACCACACATTCGGCACGCCCATAAGGAAATGGAAGTGGGAGCGGATGTTCCGGGGCAATGCCGGAAACGTTAGAATTGACATCGGCGACAGACGCGAACTGCTGAAACATTACGGATACCCCGGCAGGCTCGCCGACGAGCCTATGGAGCGAATCATCAGCCACGAGGAGATGGAGACCGCCATCAGGCATCAGGAGGTGTTGAGATACTATCCGTCAAGCAACCTTGTCGGCATTGTGCTTGACGGCAATGTCGTCGCCAAGAAACGTGTCGTGAGCGTGATTGCCTGCAGGC
>CAYTLU010000080.1:0-6674 GCA_964438665.1 uncultured Bacteroides sp. | reverse complement strand
TACCGCAGCCCCTATTTCCGCCACATTTTCGGAAGTGACGGCTACGCATCGGGATATTACACTTATCTTTGGGCACAGGTGCTTGACTGCGATGGCTTTGAATTGTTTAAGGAAAACGGCATTTTTGATCCCGCTACCGCTAAGAGTTTCCGTGAGAATGTTCTGGAGGCCGGTGGAAGTGCTGACCCAATGGAACTTTATGTCAAATTCCGTGGACATGAACCGAATGTAGATGCTCTGTTGCGCTATCGCGGCCTGACTCCGGTCAAGAGTGAGCCCGCGAAGCCCGGCATGAAAGTTGTCGGCGGTAAATAATCTGCAACAGTCTGAATTTAACTGAATAACGCAAGGGGCGATTGGCTTGTGGCCATCGCCCCTTGGCATGTTTACAGGGCATAGGTGTCAGTCAGCCTATTTTGCCATATACGCAAGAACGGAGTCGAGGAATTTCTTGCGGTGTGCGTCAGATCCGCTTTTGACTTGGTCGCAATTGAACCATTTTATATTGTTGTATCCTACCGAATTGAGCGTTAGCGGTGAGAAAAATCCTTCAATGAATGGGGCAAACACCTCTGATCTGTTTTCGGAAGTGGTGACGATTGTTGTCCTGTCAATTGTCAGGCATGGCATCATTGCTCCTTCCGGCGTATAGTCGTAGATTTCGCCTTTTAGAAACACCTTGTCGATCCATCCTTTCAGCATGGCGGGCATCATTCCCCACCATATCGGGAAGATAAACACGGCATGATCTGTCTTTTGCAGCTCTTGCTGATAGCGTTTGACATGGGCATCCGTGGTCTCTCCCTTGGAGTAGAGCGCGAGCGATGAACGGTCAAGAACCGGATCGAACCTGTCGGCATACAGATCTATCACGCAATATTCTCGTCCGAGTCCCGACAGCATATCGGTCAGGCTTTGCAGAATTTTGTGGTTGAAGCTGTTGGGGTAGGGGTGGCAATAGATAATTGTAATCATGGCTGATCAATTTTAAATTGGTGTTTTTATGGAATAACAATCGCCGCTCCGGATTTGTTTCCGGTGAGCGGCGATTGTCTGTCTGTATGAAATTTCTGTTATTGTTTTAGCTCTTCGGGGGAATGTTCGAGTATGTCTTCCATCGTAATGCCGAGCATTTTCATTTCATTGAACACTGCCGGCAGTGTCTCGTCATAGAATTCTTTGCGTCGGGTTGCGTTGACCAGTGCCGGTGCGGCATCGGCAAGATAGTACCCCATTCCGCGCCGTGGATAGATTATGTCATTGGCTTGAAGATATTCGAATGCTTTCAGCACGGTGTGGCTGTTGACAGCCATGCTCATTGCCATTTCCCTGACTGACGGAATCTTCTCGTCAGGTTTCCATGAACCCGAGATAATGCGGTTGAAGCAAAAGTCGATTATCTGACGGTATATAGGTTTGTTGTTGTTGAAATCCATTGTCTTACAATTGAATTCTTTTGAAAGAATAGGCTGTCAGGCCGATAAACAGTGCTGAAATAAGACCGCATAAAATGGAATATATCCAATCGTAACTTAACAATACTTCTTCAAGAGTTGAACTGTGCTTGTCAATGTGGCTGAATCCGTCGTTTATTCCGATTATGAATAATACGGCGATGCCCATGATGATGGATATGGTCACCAACGAGATGATGCTGAACAGGGCTGCTTTGCCGAAACTCGGTTTGGGAGCGCGGAATAGCACGAATGCAAACACCGTTAGCGGAATAATGTCGCTGAGAGATGAGACCGACAGTGTGGTGCTTCCGAAATAGAGCGTGGCGCCTCTGGCATAGATATCAAACGTTTCCGGTTGGAAAATGAGCTGTAGCAAGATGAAACACAGTTTGCCGGGCATATAAAGCAGTATGGGCACTGCAATAAAGAAATATAGCAGGATGAACGTGGCTTTTTCTGTCCATAATGCGGGGATCGACACGTCTATGTCGCGCGAGCTTTTCACCAGGAAGCCCGGTGCAAAGTAGAGCATGAATGGTTGGGTCATCCCGATGACTCCAAGTACGAGTACTCCCATCACACCCATCACATTGATATCCATGTTCCCTTTTGTGGAGATATATGTCAGGATTCCGAATACGACTGAAACAAGCGGGTAGAGCAAAAGCTGTAGTTTGAGCGAGGGATAGTAGTAACGCGCTATCATGCCGACGCGGTTCCATGAAAATTTGGAGGTTACTGTTGTTTCCATAGTTGGTTATTCTGCTGTTGGACGAAGGTGAGACAATAGTACTTTTTTTGCTTCGCTCTGTAGAGCGCTGTAGAAAAGGATCAAATCGACATCGGTTGTCATCGAGCCGTCATTGGGGATGATGGCGTTGAAATGTCCGAACATCGGTTGCATGTAGATTGCGCCGCTGACCGGTTCCGGTTCGCTGATAAATGATACTTTTTCTGCGATCTGCCACAGAGGCATTGACAATATGAGGCGGCTTCCGGACAGCACGATCACGCTGTCGATGAGGTTGCGGAAGTCAAGCACGGTGTGGGATGAGATTATCATGGTGCGGTTGCCGTCATTTGATTCGGCAAGCATCTGGATAAATTCGTTTCGCGCGGTGATATCCAGCCCGTTGAGAGGCTCGTCAAGCAGCAGTATGTCGGTCTGCAGTGCGAGTGCGTATGCTAGTTGGGCTTTTTTGCGGTTGCCAAGTGAGAACCGGTCGATTTGTTCATCGCCGGTCATGCCGAAGCGTTCAAGATAGGTGTTGAGCAGATTCTCGGAAAATGTAGGGTAGAATACGGCGTGATATTCTGCCATCTTCCGGATTGTGGAGTATGGAAACTGCATGTTGTCTGTCAGAATGAACACTTTTGACAGCGTTTCAGGGTCGCGGAGTGCGGTGGGCATGCCGTCTATGAGACAAGAGCGTTCCGGCACGGCTTTGCGCAGGCCTGCTATTATGTGCATGAGTGTGGTTTTGCCGGAGCCATTCTCTCCGATAAGCAGATGAAGCCCCGGACCGATCTCGGACGTTAGGTTGTCCAGTGCCAGATGACCGCCGCGGTAGCGGTAGGAAAGATTGTCGAGTGTAATCATATAGTCGTAGTTTAATATTGTTTATTTGATTTCTGTTGCAGGATTGATGGGCGTGACATCATAACCGTGGTCGCGCAGCTGGTTGAGCAATCCTTTTGCCCCGGGAAGGTGGCCCGCACCAACAATGATGAACATTGAAGTGGTAGGGAGCATTCCCAGCAGGAATGATATCCAGGCATCATTGCGTTCGTCTATAAGGCGGGTGCGTTGTTCTTCGCTCATGCCGGTGGAGGGGTCTGTTATCATGGAGAGTATGCCGTTCAGGTCTCCGGCCATGTATGTTTCTGTCAATCTGCGTAGTTCGCCTACGCCTCCGTCGCTTTTTCTGATGGTGCGGAGCAGATCGGCGGCCTGATCGGCGATCGGTGTGCCATAGAGTGCGTTTATTTGCATGGCCATTGTCTCAAGCCCTTTGACCGGCTTGCCCAGTGTGTTTGCGTATGACAGGATAACCAGATCAAGCGGTTTCTTAAGATCGGCTTCCGGATAGGCATTGGACATGGCCGTAGTCATAAACAATGTGTTGAGAAGAGCCGGTTTTGATGTGTTCATCAGTGCGGTTATTCCTGCTTTTGGAGAGCCTGACAGCTTTTGGAAAGCGGCATCGATTTCCAAAAGCTCGGCCGGAGTGAACACTTTGTCAAGTGTGCTGTCAGCTGGTGCTGTCATTGCTTGCAGGACAGACATGTCGGTCGTTGCTCCATTCAGGTCATCAAGACTGAGTTCGCCGTAGATCTCGTCTGCAGCTGCAATCAGTCGGGTCATGTTGTGCTTGTTAGCAACTGATGACGGCGCAAGATGATGGCTTCCAAAGATATATGATGTCTTCTCCGATCCGTTGCCTGTGATTTTCCAGAGCAGTTGGGCATTGCACTCCAGTGCAATAGCGATGATTGTCAGAAACAGGATTGTTTTTTTCATTTCGTTTGAATGTTGGATAGACTTTGGTATATTATATATAATAGGTGTCAGCATTTTGACTTGTTTAGTGTTGTAGATAATTACAACACCGCAAAGGTATGACAAAATATTATACAATCAAATTTTTTTTGAAGAATTTTTCAAAAAAATTTTGTGACAAACAAAAACAGACGAAAGCGCGCTTGCCGTGGTGAAAGGCAAGCGCGTTCAACGTTGATTTATAGATTATGTCCTTTTTAATGTGTACTTGATGTATTGAAATATAACTTTTATAAAATGCCTTGTGCCATCATGGCGCGGGCCACTTTCATAAACCCGGCAACATTTGCTCCCTTGACGTAGTTGATATATCCGTCAGCTTCTTTCCCGAACAGTTCGCACTGATGGTGTATCTCTGCCATGATTTCTTTGAGGCGCGCATCAACTTCGGCTGCGCTCCATGACAATTTCTGGGAGTTTTGCGCCATTTCAAGACCGGAAACGGATACCCCGCCGGCATTGGCTGCCTTGCCCGGGGCATAAAGTATGCGGGCAGAAAGAAATTCCTTTATCGCTTCCGGTGTAGATGGCATGTTCGCGCCTTCGCTGACGGCTATACACCCTTGTGAAAGAAGGGCGCGTGCATCATCTCCATCAATCTCATTCTGAGTGGCCGATGGCATCGCAATGTCGCATTTGCATCGCATCCACGGCCGTTCTCCGGGATAATATTCACATCCGTATTCCTCGGCAAACTCGCGTATGCGGCCGCGGTAGATATTCTTTAGTTTGAAGATGTAGTCGAGTTGTTCGCGGGTGATGCCGTCGGGCACGTAGATCGTACCATCGCTGTCGCTCATCGACACTACTTTCGCTCCCAGTTGCAGAAGCTTTTCGGCAGTGTAGGTGGCAACGTTGCCCGAGCCGGAGATGGCAACTCGTTTATCCTTGATGTCTATGCCGCGGGTGGCGAGCATCGAAAGCAGGAAATAGACATTGCCGTAGCCTGTGGCTTCGGGGCGTATCAGCGACCCGCCGAACTCGCGCCCTTTGCCGGTGAACGTGCCTGTGAACTCCTGTGCCATTTTCTTGTACCAGCCGTACATATATCCGACTTCGCGCCCTCCTACGCCGATGTCGCCGGCCGGGACATCAGTGTCAGGACCTATCTGACGCCAAAGCTCTGTGATGAAAGCCTGACAGAAGCGCATCACTTCCATGTCGCTCTTGCCGCGCGGTGAGAAATCGCTGCCACCTTTCGCACCACCCATTGCCAATGTGGTCAGAGAATTCTTGAAAGTCTGTTCGAATGCAAGAAATTTCAAAATCGACTGATTGACCGATGAGTGGAAGCGGATACCGCCCTTGTATGGGCCTATGGCGTTGGAGTGTTGGATGCGGTAGCCCATGTTGTTTTGCACTTTGCCGTTATCATCCACCCATGATACTCTGAACGAAAATATGCGGTCAGGGATGCAAAGGCGTTCAATGAGATTGTAGCGTTCAAATTCTGGATGTTGGTTATAGACATCCTCGATTGAGGTGATAACTTCTTCTACTGCCTGAAGATATTCAGGTTCGTTCGGGAAACGACGCCGGAGATCGGCCAATACATTTTCTGCTTTCATTTTGTTAAAAATACAACTAAAGTTGTAACTATATGTGGGATTATTAAGATTTCTGCTTGCAAAAGTACATAATATATTTTGTTTCGCAAAATTTATGCCACATTTATTTATTGTATTTTGTACGGTCGAGATTTTTATTGTATTTGGTACGATTGAGTACTTTTTATTGTATTTGGTACGGTTCTTTTTTCTATTTGGTACTTTTTTTCTATTTGGTACGGTTGAGGCATGCCTCGACCGTATCTCAATACTCTCAAAATCAGTTATCTGGTAGGGGCTAGGCATGCCTAGCCCGCCCCATTCCCATTAGCCCCCATTAGCCCCATCCGCCCTATCCCCCCAAACAAATGTGCGGATTTGCACAAATCCCCCGCTCCGCGCCCTTATCTTTGCCCCATGCAATTCCACTCCAACCGCTTCCTGACGCGCCCCGATGCCCCGCCGCTCACCAACCACTCCTTCACCTTCAAGAAATGGCTGGGCCGCGACCTCGTCCCCTTCGAGAGACGCATCATCGAACCCCTCGAAAGCATCCGCCACCGTCTGTATTATTCCGAACGCCATGCCTGCTCCACCCATCCGGTCCATGTTGCTGCCATCCGACGGCTCTCCGCCCAACCGACACGGCCTATGCGCGTGTTCATCGACGACTTCGGGCTTCACGGCGATGCCATCCGCAACCTTCTCATCGACTATGTATCATGGCTGCAAGAATGTATAGACCCCGATCTGTCAACCGTCATCGTCCACCGCACCAAGAAACTCGCCCGCGAAGCCGTCAGGGACACGCCGCTCCACCGTTCGCCCCAGACCATCCTCTGCTCCTGCAAGCGCGCCCACTCCGTGCGCGGCATCACATTCCACCGCGCCCTGCTGCTGGACACCGGCTGCTACGGCCGCGCCACCATCCGCAAGAATCCCCACCGCTACGCCATGTCAGGCTGCGAGATCTACCGGCCGGAGCGCACGCAGGCATTCCGCATCCTCTCCGGAGCGGTCATCGCCCCGCTACCCGACTGGCACTGCTCACTGCTGATCATCCACGGCGACCCGCGGCAGCATCCCCGCCACCACTACGCCCGCATGTGC
>CAYTLU010000079.1:0-2627 GCA_964438665.1 uncultured Bacteroides sp. | reverse complement strand
GCGCTACGACAAATGCCGAAACACCTGAGATGCAGGCGTTGGATAGGACAATGGGACGGTTCGCGCAGTTGAAACGATGGGCAATACGCATGGCCGTGTTATATAAGTAGGCACGTTCCGGAATCTCGCCGGACAATGCCTCGCCGAGCAATTCGACATCGCCTTTGGTTGTGGAGAGGATAAGTTGCGTATCCGGATCTGAAAGTCGTATTTCCGATTCAGCGAGCGCCGTTTCAAGTTGAGAGACGACAAGCGTCTCAAACCTTGTTGCGCCATCTGCGGCATGGATACCCTTGATCACACCCGCGTTCATTCCGAATCGTTCGCTGTATTGCAGACCGCTCACACCTTTTGACATGGCGTCCAAGGTCTCCACCTTGTCACCTAATGCCGTGCGCAGGCTCGTTGCGCCAAAATAGATGTTTACCGTTTCAGCCATCTCTTTTTCCACTCTTCGTAAAACGGCGGATTATTCAGGCACATATTCCCCGCTGAATCTACAAATACCTGGACCGAACTTCCGCGGGCTGCGATTTCGCCATCCGCATTTCTGCGAATTTCGTATTCGAAGCAGAGTTTTGCGGCTTCTGTTTCGATATAACGAATCTCTACGGTAGCCGTCTCATTGATGGATAACGGGCGCAGATATTGCAACTGCAAATCCACAACAGGCGCCGTATATCCGTTGGAATAAAAATCCATATAGCCAAGTCCGGCATACTTAAGGCCAAAGGCTTCGCGTCCGTCTTCAAAATAACGGACATACTCCCCATGCCACACAACCTGCATGGAGTCCACTTCGCTGAAACGGACCTTTATCTCGGTTTTTGCCACCAGAGCAGCCTCCCTTTTGCCGATATCTCTCCTGCGCTTAATCATTGCTCCAAATAGATTTTCATCCTGCAAGTGGCAATGCAACGGTCATTGACACAGCAGTGCGCTTCAATAAGCGATATGTTGAACACCTCCTGTATAATTTCGATCTTGGTTACCATCGTATCATGCACTTTTGGATGAGCAAGCAGATGAAAGTCATTGACCGACCCGATATATCCTATCGGCACCTCTTTGCCCGCTTCGCGGCATATATAGCCGACTCTGGCAGCAGCCGATTGCGCAATATGCTCTATCACGCCACATTCGTCCATCAGGCCATTGTCGACAAATATATTTTCCGCACGAACCGTGAGTTGTGAGCGCGATACATTTGGTCCCTCCATTCCAAGGAACTCGTCGACCATCACCATAGGGGCCCGCTGCGGTATGAGTTCGGCAATTTTATACATTTCTCTTTTTGCAAATCATTATCGAGTGGCCCAATCCTAAACCGTCCACAATTTGCTCGACCTCCAAACCGGCATCCTCCACACAGCGGCGCATATCGTCCGAGTGGTACATCTTGCTGTTGCCGTTAGCCATAGCCGTGAAATACAGGCTTGTCAGTGTCAAACAATAAGCGGCTGTTTCGAATCGCTGACGGTCCCAGAAAGTTTCCATTATAAAGAGCCGCGTATCCTTGTCCATCGCTTTGGCGGCACGGCGGCAAATACTCGTCACCTCCTGTTCGGAGAAGCAATCGAGAAACTGGCTCATCCAGATGACATCGAAATGCGTTGCCGGGAAGGCCGTATGCTCATCCAGCAGATTGCATCCATAGCCGTCGATGCGCTCTGCACCGGTTTTGCCGGCGGTCTGTTGCCGCATCATCTCAAGTTGCTGCGGCAAATCCATAATGGTCACGCGCACCGCTTTGTCATAGGCTACGCATCGCATGGCCCAACGTCCGGTATTTCCTCCGACATCCAGCAATCGCCCGACCTTGCGCTCACCGTCGAATACGATTTTCAACGCAGCCTCGAAAGAGCCATCGGAGTAGAAGTGGTCAAAACCGAACCAACTCTTCTGCACCTGTTCGGGCAGGCTCGACAAACCCTCGTAGATCGTCGGCCACTGACCGAATACTTTCAGCCCTTCGGGTTTCCCGTTTATCAGCGACTCTTCCAGGTGGAACAGACCGAGGTAGTTGACATCGTGGTTGAAATTCAGATTGGCGCGAGCCATATCGTCGTTGAGCAGGAACCATCCGGTTTTCGACAAAATGTAGTTGTCTCCTTCAACCAAAACGGTCCCGATAGAGAGCGAGGCTTCCAACAACACCTGTGCTGCGTATTCGGAGAGTCCTGCGTGTTGCGCTATTTCGGTTTGCGTCGCCCCTTGTTGGTGTTCGGACAAATACGCCAAAATGCCGAATTTCAGCATCAACCGCGAAACTTGAAACACGACGGGCGCGAACGCAATCTCTTGCGCCCTTCGTTGGGCCTCAAGCGCACGCTGCTGTTCGTGTGCATATATTTTTTCAAGCGATGGGGTCAGTTTCATTGTGTTTTTATTCGTTCATATTCATGCACCTTTTCTCGCCTCGGCATAATCTGAACAAGTTCGGCTTCTGCGCTCGGCTTAACGAAAACGTTCGTCTTCGACAGTCATTTTCTCGCCTCGGCATAGTCCGAACAAGTTCGGCTTCTGCGCCCGGCTTAACGAAAACGTCCCAAAAATGGTAAAAATTAAACCATTGGCGCGGATACCGCTCCAGCAAATGCTCCAGCGAAGCCGTATATTGTTCGAGC
>CAYTLU010000078.1:0-7506 GCA_964438665.1 uncultured Bacteroides sp. | reverse complement strand
CCCTTCTGCATTTGCAAACCTCGCATAACGTTTTGCGGCTTTAGGCCACGGCTTTGCATCATACTTATTATATCCTTTTACCTTGCCATCCGTAACAAATGCCTCAGCCATGTGTTCGGTGTACATCTGAAGCGTGTCAGTTCCTGTTATACCACTGCAATATTCTCGTGCGAAACACAGCACCCGCATAATCGGTCTTTCCTTCGGAGAAAAAACAACTTCATTAAGCCTGATTGCGGCAGGAGCGAGTCGGACTGAATCAACGGCTTCCGTGATTGTCAACGGATCGTATCCAATACACCGGACTGTTATCGGGAATTCCTTGCCGACATCCAGTCTGATCTGTCCGACATCATTGGTCAACCCCAAGATCATACCGGATTTGCCAATAACGGTTGCACCGACAATCGGGCTGCTGTCATTTTTATCTACAACACATACCTGACGGTCAGCACTTGCCGTTATAGAACTCAGCATGGTCAGTAGGGCGATAATCTTTTTCATATATATCTGATGTATTTGCACGAGACGAAGATACGGAATAGTTTTAAATATGCTACCGTAAATCAGCATTTCCAATCTATGATTTTTAAAAAATTAATAAAAATCGGCAAATGTGTTGACAATTGAAATAATTTAGCTTAACTTTGCGACATGACGACACGATTTTATGCATATTGCTTTTATGGATTTTATTTCGGCACAAATAAAACCGGGCTCTATGCATTGACATTTTAAACTATTCTGAATTCAAATGACATAATCCCGGACTGACCAAAGCCCGGGATTTTTTATTAAAAAAGGAATATGACGCGACAAGTAACGATACAGGGCATTGCGGGATGCTATCACGATGCAGCCGCACGAGACTATTTCGCAATCCACAATCCGAGCGACAAAATCGATGTGATTCCCTGCGACACGTTTCCCCAAATGTTTGAGATGCTTGACACAGATCCGGAACTAATCGGCATCATAGCGATTGAAAACACCATTGCCGGAGCGTTGCTTCAGAATCATGAACTGCTGCGCAAAAGCTCTCTGACAATTGTCGGCGAACACAAGATGAGGATATCACACGTGATTTGCGCCCTGCCAGGAACACGGATTGAAGATGTGGAAGAGGTCAATTCCCATCCTATGGCTCTGATGCAATGCGAACAGTATCTGCACGGCCATCCGAAAATGAAAAAATCCGAGACGTTTGACACTGCCGGAAGCGCAAAACTCATTGCAGAGCAAAAAATGAAAGGACATGCGGCTATATGCGGCAAATACGCAGCCGACCTTTACGGCCTTGAAATATTAGACTCCGGAATCGAAACGAACAAGCGCAATTTCACCCGCTTTCTGATACTTGCCGACCCGCTTTCAGCGCGCGAATTCCGACCGAAAGAATCCGAACTTGACAAAGCATCAATAGCGTTCACATTACCACACACACAGGGGGCACTGTCAAAAGTGCTGACGATTCTTTCGTTCTACGACATGAACCTGTCGAAGATACAATCAATGCCTATAATCGGCCGGGAATGGGAATACCGTTTCTATATCGATCTGACTTTTGACAGCTATGCACGTTATCTGAAAGCAATCGATGCCGTGCGCCCACTGATGTCAGACTTTAAATCACTTGGTGAATACAAACAATGCCAAAATGAAATCTAACAGTACTCCGAACATAATACCGGCCGACAGAGTCGGCGAGATACAGGAATATTATTTCTCACGCCGCCTGCGCGAAGTGGCTCGTCTGAATGCCGAAGGGAAAGATATAATATCTCTAGGCATCGGCGGTCCGGATCGACCGCCATCCACGGATGTCATTGAGACGCTATGCACCGAAGCCCGCAAGCCCGACACCCACAGCTACCAGTTGACAGTCGGGATTCCCCAACTCCGCGAAGCCTACGCAAAATGGTATGCCGCGCATTACGGAGTCGATCTCAATCCGTCCACAGAGATCCAGCCACTGATCGGATCAAAGGAAGGGATTTTGCAACTGTCATTGACGTTTTTAAATCCGGGCGATGGAGTTTTAGTGCCCAACCCCGGCTATCCGACCTATACATCAGCAAGCCGACTGGTTCAGGCAGAGGTGTTCTCCTATGACCTGACGGCGGATGGCGGATGGATGCCCGATTTTGAAGCATTGGAACGCATGCCGCTGGAACGGATAAAGCTGATGTGGGTCAACTATCCCCACATGCCAACCGGAACAGCCGCAACAACCGATCTGTTTAAGAAACTTGTCGATTTCGGCCGCCGCCACAATATAGTAATCGCCCACGACAACCCATACAGCTTCATTCTGAACGATAAGCCACTCAGCATCCTGCAAACAGACGGTGCAAAAGATATAGCCATAGAGCTTAATTCGCTAAGCAAAAGCCACAACATGGCCGGATGGCGCATGGCAATGCTCGCATCCAATCAGCAATTTGTCAGCTGGTTTGTCAAAGTGAAATCAAACATTGACTCAGGACAGTTCCGCCCGATGATGCTTGCGGCGGTCAAAGCATTGCAAGCCCCCCCAAAGCTGGTATGACTCAATAAATGCCACATACAGGTCGCGCCGCAAGATAGCCGAAGCGATAATGAACGAACTGGGATGCCGGTTTGATGCATCGCAATGCGGAATGTTCCTGTGGGGACGAATTGCGGACAATGAGCCATCGGCCGAGGCTTTAGCTGACCGGATATTATATGACGCACACGTATTTATCACGCCCGGATTTATTTTCGGCAGCAACGGCGACCGCTATATACGCCTTTCATTGTGCGCAACCGAAGAAAATATGCGGCTGGCCCTCAACAGAATCAAAAAATATAACAATAAATAACGATGAAAAATCTGCAACCCATAACTTTTACAGGGATCGACCCGACAAAACCATTGATCATAGCCGGTCCGTGCAGCGCAGAGACTCCCGAACAGCTAATGGAAACGGCACAAACGCTGTCGGGGTTCGGCATCAAGATATTCCGCGCCGGGATATGGAAACCCCGCACGAAGCCCGGCGGATTTGAAGGTGTCGGAGCAACAGGGCTGAAATGGCTTGAAGAAGTCAAGAAAGCGACCGGAATGTTCACGGCCACCGAAGTTGCTAACAAAGAGCATGTCACCGAAGCCATCGCCGCCGGAATAGACATAATCTGGATCGGTGCGCGCACATCGGCCAATCCGTTTGCGATGCAGGAGATTGCCGACACGATAGCCGCCACCGGGCGTGCCGGAGAATTGACCGTGCTGGTTAAAAATCCCATAAATCCCGACCTAGAGCTATGGGTGGGAGCGTTGCAACGCGTCTATAATTCAGGTGTGCGCCGTCTGGGAGCTATCCACCGCGGATTTTCCACCTACGGCAAGCATCTCTACCGCAACATGCCGCAATGGCACATACCGATCGAACTTCGGCTGCGCTATCCAAGCCTACCTATCATCTGCGACCCATCGCACATAGGCGGGAAAAGAGAGCTTATCGCACCGCTCTCGCAACAGGCAATGGACATGGGATTCAACGGACTGATTGTGGAAAGCCACTGCGACCCGGACTGCGCATGGAGCGATGCTTCGCAACAGGTGACACCGGAGATACTGAATCTCATACTGAACACCCTCGTGGTCCGCGACTCGCACCAGACCACCGAAAGCCTGACGCTGCTACGCCAACAGATTGACCGCATAGACAACGAACTGCTTGAAATCCTCAGCCGACGGATGGGTGTGTCACGTGACATCGGACGATACAAGAAAGAACATCGCATGCCCGTGATTCAGGCCGGACGCTACAACGACATCATCCGTTCGCGCGTCAAGGCCGGAGAGGAGATGGGCATGGGTGCAGAATTCATGAAAACAATCCTGTTGGCAATCCACGATGAATCCGTGCGTCAACAAATTGAAATCATCAATGACCAAAAACAATGAAAATACTTATACTCGGAGCCGGGAAAATGGGCACATTTTTCTGCGATCTGCTGTCGGCAGACCATAATGTAGCAGTGTTTGATCCGAACGCAGACAAACTGCGATTCACCTATGGAGTTGAACGGTTCGGCAATCCTGACGAAATCGACAGTTTCAAACCGGAACTCGTCATAAACGCGGCAACCGTAAAATATACGCTGCCCGCGTTCCAACAGGCATTGCCGCATATTCCGGACAGCTGCATTCTCTCAGATATAGCATCCGTGAAAACCGGTCTGCCGGAATTTTACAGCACTTGCGGTCATCCTTTCGCATCATCACATCCGATGTTCGGCCCTACATTCGCCTCATTGAGCAATCTATCAAACGAGAATGCCATTATCATCAACGAAGGCGACCATCTTGGACGGATATTTTTCCGCGACCTGTATCAGCGTCTCGGACTCAACATTGTTGAGTACAGCTTTGAGGAGCATGACCTAACAATTGCCTACTCCCTGTCAATACCATTTGCCTCAACCTTGGTGTTCGCATCGGTCATGGAGCATCAGGACGCACCGGGAACGACATTCAAACGACACCTGGCAATAGCCCGCGGGCTGATGAGCGAGGACGACTATCTGCTGTCAGAGATTCTTTTCAATCCGAACACTCCCGAACAGCTCCGGCGCATACAGGAACAGCTTGCACGGCTTCAGCAGATCATCGGGTGCAAAGACGGCAATGCGATGGCAGAATATCTGGCATCCGTACGCGCACGGGTCAAGCATGCCTGATCCGCGATGACGATTCCTAGCGAGACATGCCCCGCCCCTATCGACCGGATGATCAACATTCGGTGGATAACGACAAAACAAGAGTTTTAAATTTGGTGGATATTGACAAATTCCACCAAAAACATTTGGTGGGGAATGACATTTGTATGGAGTTGATTATATACCTGTCTATATGACGATGTTCTTGTGAATGGTTTATGTTAGCTCGGCAATGCTCAAATAAATTTGGCATTGCCCTCGCTTATGCTTATCTTTGTGGCACGATGAATGATGAAAAGACAAAGGCTGCGGCATTGGCCACGTTTACGCAATATATGCACCATCATAAATTGCGCAAGACTCCGGAACGCTTTGCAATACTCGACAAAGTGTTTGAGACGTCAAGCCATTTTTCCATTGATGCGCTCCATTCATGCCTTGAAGAGAGCGGATATCACGTGAGCCGCGCTACGGTCTATAACACCATCGAACTGCTGACGAAATGCGGGCTTGTGCGCCGTCATGCATTTGCCGCCCAATCGCCGCAATATGAAAAAATTGTCGGACTGACGAAGCACTACCATCTGGTCTGTTCCGGATGCGGCAAAGTCAGAGAGATCAAAAATCCGGAAATCGATATGCTGCTCAACACTCACAGATTCGGGAAATTCCATCCGGCATATATAGATTTGAATGTCTATGGGCTTTGCGCCTCATGCATGCGCAAAAACCGACCGCCGGCAAGAAAAAACAGAACAAAAACAAAATAAGCCTGTAACAACATATATTTCACACAGCAAATACCACTTACAGAAATGAAAATAGACGTATTGCTCGGCCTCCAATGGGGCGATGAAGGAAAAGGGAAAGTAGTAGATGTGCTGACACCGCGCTATGATGTGGTGGCACGATTCCAAGGCGGGCCAAACGCCGGACACACTCTGGAGTTTGACGGTAAAAAATATGTTCTCCGCTCAATCCCCTCCGGAATATTCCAGCACGGACAGACCAATATAATCGGCAACGGCGTTGTCCTTGACCCTGTTCTTTTCCGCGAAGAGGCCGAAGCACTCGAACGCTCCGGAATCGATCTGCGCAAAGTGCTGAAAATATCAAAAAAAACGCATTTGATACTCCCAACCCACCGTCTGCTTGACGCTGCCAATGAAAAAGCGAAAGGGGGAGCAAAGATCGGAACAACCGGCAAGGGAATCGGCCCGACATACACGGATAAGATATCACGCAACGGTTTGCGTCTGGGTGACACGCTCGAAAATTTCGATGCCAAATATACTGCGGCACGAGAACGTCACATCAACATGCTCAGAGCAATGGGTGAAAATCCGGATCTGTCTGAACTGGAACCGCGCTGGTTTGAAGCCATAGACTATATCAAGACGTTTGACATCATTGACAGCGAACATTATATAAACCGTTGTCTGAAAGAAGGGAAATCAGTGCTTTGCGAAGGCGCGCAGGGCACGCTGCTTGACGTTGATTTCGGGTCTTATCCTTTTGTCACCTCAAGCAATACGGTAGCAGCAGGAGCCTGCACCGGTCTCGGCGTTGCACCGAACAAAATAGGCGAAGTCTATGGAATCTTCAAGGCCTACTGCACGCGCGTGGGCAGCGGTCCATTCCCGACAGAGCTTTTTGACGAAACCGGAAAGAAAATCCGCGACATCGGCCATGAATACGGTGCTGTCACAGGACGCGAACGCCGCTGCGGCTGGATTGACCTTGTGGCATTGCGCTATGCGATAATGATCAACGGCGTCACACAACTGATAATGATGAAAAGCGATGTGCTTGACACCTTCGACACAATCAAAGCCTGTACGGCCTATGAAATCGACGGTGTCGCCACTCCGGACTTCCCCTACACCATTGCGGACGGCAAAGTGAAACCCATATATGTCGAAATGCCCGGCTGGAACACCGACATGACCGGGATGAAATCAGAGGAAGAATTTCCACAGCAGTTCAAAGACTACATCAAATTCCTTGAAGAACAGCTTCAGACACCAATCACGATTGTTTCGATCGGGCCGGACCGTGAACAGACAATTATCCGATAACCTAAAATAGAACTAATATCATGGCTAAAGTCAAACCGTTTAAAGGCGTACGACCGCCGCGCGAACTGGTCACGGAAGTGGCATCGCGACCGTATGATGTACTTAATTCCGCCGAAGCGCGAGCCGAAGCCGAAGGGAATCCCAAATCGCTCTACCACATCATTAAACCGGAGATCGATTTTGATGATTCTGTTGACGAACACGATCCGCGCGTCTATGACAAAGCCGTTGAGAATTTCAACGCCTTCCAGCAACGCGGATGGCTTGTGCAAGACGACAAAGAACATTATTACATCTATGCGCAAACCATGAACGGCCGCACGCAATACGGCATCGTAATTGCAGCCAATGTAGCCGACTATATGGAGCAGCGCATTAAAAAGCATGAATTGACACGCCGTGACAAAGAAGAAGACAGGATGAAGCATGTCCGCGTCAACAATGCCAACATAGAACCGGTGTTTTTCGCATTTCCTGACAATGAAACGCTTGCAAAAATAATTGCAGATGTTACCGCCGGCACTCCGGAATATGACTTCACCGCTCCTGACGGATTCGGCCATCATTTCTGGGTGATTGACAATGACAATACAATCGCCACCATTACCGAGGAATTTGCAAAGATACCTTATTTATATATAGCCGACGGACACCACCGCACGGCAGCGGCAGCACTTGTCGGCAATGAAAAGGCACAGGCGAACCCCAACCACACAGGAAACGAGGAATACAACTACTTCCT
>CAYTLU010000077.1:0-3744 GCA_964438665.1 uncultured Bacteroides sp. | reverse complement strand
AGTCCTACGGAATTCGGGGGCGCCGATGGCTTTTGTCATAGCTATAAGTATCGGCATATATTCCGGTTTACACCCGGCCATCACGCCATTGACGGCCACATGCCACACCGTGGTGTTACGATGGGCTACAGGCAACACGGCTACCGTCTCATTCCATTGCATATCGGTGTATTTCAGAAATTCACTTACCGCAGCATAGGTTGGCGGCACCACCGGCAGGCCATCGCTCCATTTCATTTCATCAAAATGGTTGTTGATCTCCTGAAGCGTGCCGTAAAACACATCATCACGTATATCACCCTTCTCTCGCATTGTGTTAGAGGATAGTTCGGCATCGCTGATCGGAGTTGTCAGCGCACTGACAATCTGCGGCCATAACACCTCGCGCGTGTTCCGCATCAACTCTTCAGTCGTGTGAGCCGCAAAAGCCCCGGGATATTCAGCGACACGCGGAGCAGGAATGCCATTATTGATTGAAGTAGAAAAAACTTCATTGACGAATCCGGGAGCGGCTATGGCAACTGACGGTATGCCGACATATTCGGCGGCAATGCATGACCCGCTTTCTTTTGGCGTACACAACCCGCATCCGCAATTACCGGCAATTACGGCATCTACTCCCATTTCACGCAATTTGCGCTGAAATTCGTCTTTTTGCCGGCGAATGATGCCCGGAGCCGGATATACTCCGGCCGAACCGATTTCATCCAGTAAAATGACCTTGGCCGAGGGATAGGCAGCGAGGATAAGCCGCTTAATTTCCGGATGTGTCACAGAAGCCATGAAACTCCCGCCAACCACAGCAATGGTCTTACCATCAAGGGTTGACAGGCGTGGGGCCATCCTGATCATCTCAACTGTTCCGCGACCGATGGGCGAAACCACAGCATAAAGCGGCTCTCGATTCCCGCTATCCACCCTACTCGTGTCTTCGGACAGTTCTTGGAATTCAACTTTACACGTTTCATCACATACAATTCGTTTGGCTGTAGCCGACTGACTTATTAGAGTCAACAGCAAACACACACTGAGCAATCTGGAAAAAGTCATACGTTGATTGATTTATAAATTAAAGCTGATTAAATACTGATCATAGGACTGAGCCACATCTGATAGACCGACATCATGTTAAAAAGTTTAGTTCAGTCGATCACATTTCTGTTTTCCCATTGTTTTGCTGTATTTGTTTAGGCAAACAAATTGGGCCGACTCCTGCAAATGGAATCGGCCCTAACGCTCTCAAAAAGTTTTTTTTATCGGACAGCAACAATAATATTTAATCTACATGTTTTATGAGCTGTAATATCAAATATTGTGTGCGTGTCGCAGCATGTGTTTTCCTATCACTTGTCAAGAGCTTCATATTTGGAGTTCTGGCTCTTGAACTCCGGAACTATACTTTTCATTTCCGCCACCATTTCCATATCCGTCTTTTCATCAACAGTCTCTATCAAGGAAGTAATGATGGCATTGACCTCAGTGTAATCATATTCGCGCACTTTGGCAATCTTTATCTTGTTGTGGAATGTCGGAAGTGTTATTTCCCTGTCGTTCAGAACTTCTTCGTAGAGTTTCTCCCCATCACGAAGGCCTGTATATTTGATTTCAATGTCCTTGGCTCCGCTAAGACTTATCATGCGCTTTGCAAGGTCGGCAATCTTGACCGGTTCGCCCATATCGAAAACAAATATCTCGCCGCCATCACCCATCGTCCCGGCCTCGATGACCAGCTTGCACGCCTCGGGGATGAGCATGAAATATCGGATGATGTTCGGATGTGTAACAGTAATGGGACCGCCTTTCCTGATCTGCTCTTGGAAAATAGGTATTACCGAGCCGTTAGAGCCAAGTACGTTTCCGAAGCGAGTGGTGACGAAACGTGTCTCGCCCTTGACCTTTTTCTCCTTGATGGCTTTGTCAAGAGCCTGGACATAGATTTCGCAGATGCGCTTGGAACAGCCCATTACATTTGTTGGATTGACCGCCTTGTCGGTTGAAACCATCACGAACTTCTTTGCACCATATTTGACCGAGAGATCGGCTATGACTTTCGTGCCGTTGACGTTGTTGATGATGCTTTCGTAAGGGTTGTCCTCCATCATCGGCACGTGCTTATAGGCAGCCGCATGAAAGACGTATTCGGGTTTGAAGATGGAAAACAGACGCTCCATCATCTTCTTGTCGGCGATGTCGCTTACAATTGTCTCGGCCTCGACATCAGGGAATTGGTTGCGCATCATCAGGCGAATGTCGTGCATCGGAGTCTCGGCCTGATCAATGAGGATGAGATGCGAAGGTTGGTAGGACGACACCTGACGCACGATCTCCGAACCGATACTTCCGGCCGCACCGGTGATGAGTACGACATGATCACTCAGAAGATTCGCGGCAGCCTGCATATCCACCTCGATTTTCTCGCGGGGCAACAAGTCTTCGACATTAACCGGACGAAGTTCCGATGCTTTCAGATCTGACTTGCAGTCCCATTCGCGAGCGTGAGGCACAACCATTATCTTGATTCCGCTTTCAGCAAGCCCATCAACAATTTCGGAATGTTCACGAATGAAATCCATCATGAGAGGCGACACAATCAGAGTGTCTGAATTGTATTTTTTCATCACCTCTCCGAGTTTTCCATTAAATGGGAAAACATGCACATTCATCAATCGCCTGTGTTCCATGTCCGGTTCGGATGTGACAAATCCGGCAACCTTATAAGGGGAATCATTGGCCGAGTTCATATTCTTGGCAAGAGCCACTCCACCACTCTTCACACCGAGGATAAAAGCATTCTTCTTTTTGTCTCGACTTCGGATAATATCCTCATATAATGTCTTGACCAAAACGCGAATTATCCACATAAACACAACGGATAATAAACAAAAAAGGATTATGTCCGAAGTGGAGAACAGCAAAAGCAATGTTCCGCTTAAAACCCACTGGACAATAAAGACAATGATGATGGCCACAAACACAGCCATAGACAATCTCCATAAATCGGAGAATGAAGAAAATCTGATTACGCCATCATAAGTGTGGAATATCCTGAAGCCGACAATAAAGCATATCAGGAATATTCCCAATGTCAACATCAGAGATGTGAACACATTTACCGTAGTGGTTGCTCCGTGATTGATTAAGTATGAGAGCATTCCCGCGAACAACACGAAACAACAGTCGAGAATGAGTATACTCCAATATGGGAGTGCCCGCTTGGAGAAATACCACTTCATTAAATCTTTAAAAGTTCTCATAAATAAATGAAACATCAGAGGATTCTTTGAATAATCATTTAGCAATTTATTGAAGCTATTATCGCTTCAACAATGTAATGGACATGCTCATCGGCCACCCAAGGACCAGCCGGGAGGCAGATGCCGGTGGCAAAGAGACTCTCGCTGACACCATTTGTGTAAACCGGAGCATTGCGATAAACCGGCTGCCTGTGCATCGGTTTCCATAGCGGACGCGCCTCGATATTGGCTTTGTCAAGACAGACGCGCAGGGCTTCTACGTTGTCATTGGGTTGGCAGTCGGTTGTGGCTGTTGATGCGGCGTGGATTACGCCTGCTGCTCCACCGACAGCACCGGTGACGATCTGCTTGTAAGCGTTCTCCTGACCTTTGATTTTGAGCTCAGGGTCGAGCGTTGCTGTGCAGAGCCAGAAGTTGGAATCGCTTTCCGGCCACGGATTGCAGTGCATGGTCACGCCCGGCACGTCTTTGAGCAGTTCCTCGTAGAGTG
>CAYTLU010000076.1:0-2908 GCA_964438665.1 uncultured Bacteroides sp. | reverse complement strand
CGAAGAAACGCAAGGTTGAGTCCAACTACGGGATGGGCGGCAAGCCCGTCTCCCGAGGCTTCGGAAACATTACATATTCGGCATCCATCACTATGGACTATGCTACGCAGCAGCTCTTGCGTTCTGTCTATGGCTCGTTGTTGGAGATTGGTGAGTTCGACCTTATCGTCTCGTTTGCCAACCCTATGGCATCGGATGACTGGACAACGACTACCGTAACTCTCAAGGGTTGTATCTTCACCGAGGACTGCTTGGAGTCGCAGCAGGATGACACGAACATCACACACGAGTTCGACCTCAATCCGTTCGATATCCAGATTGGCTCCGGCGATACAATTTAGGTCGTATGGATGTAACCTTTGAAGGCAAGTCCTCGACGGGTAAAAATGAATGGCTCACACCGCCACATATCTTGAGGCGGTTGGGGCCATTTGATTTAGACCCGTGTGCTCCCATAAACCGACCATGGGAGACTGCCGAGCATCATTATACTATCGAGGACGATGGTTTGAAGCAGCCGTGGTTTGGGCGCGTGTTCTGCAACCCGCCTTACGATACCGCACTCATCACGCAGTTCATAAAACGATGTGCAGAGCACAAGAACGCTATTGCGCTGACCTTTGCCCGAACAGACACAAGGTTGTTTCACGAATTGATATTTCCCAATGCCGACTCGATACTCTTTATCAAAGGCAGGTTGAGTTTCTACCACGCATCAGGGGAACAAGGTGGCACAGCAGGTGCTCCCTCGTGCCTGATTGCGTTTGATAAAGAAAATACTGCAGTGCTTGAACGCTGCGGTATAGAGGGTAAGTTGGTAAAACTATGATTGATAATGTGGGTTCAGTGGCCCACATTATTTTTCTATTAACCAATCATAAGCGGGAATTATTTCTATTGGTTTTCCTTCCATCGGGAGGCTTTCACGCTTGAAGTCTGTGATTAAGTAGAGATTGTTGCATCCTGTTTCCGCAGAAGCGACCATTAACCCTCTTAATTCTCTTTTGCGTGTTTTTTCTTTGCTGATGTCATATGATACCTGATATATCTCTTCTACGCGATTATCTTTACATACAACAAAATCAGCCTCATATCCACTCGCATTTTTGAAGTAGTAGACATCTCGGTTTATTGGACGATTACGTCGAAGCAACTCGACATATACGATAGTTTCTAGTCTCCAACCTAAATTATCTCCAGCAAAAGCATCTTGTCTACCATCCATAAAAGCAACATCAACAGGGTATATCTTTTCAGACCTTACTCGCTGTCGACTCTTTGTTGCAAACTTCTTCAAGCCTAACATCAAATAGGCTTCTTTTAGGAATCCGATGTAATTGTTTACAGTATGGTTTGATTTTAATCCGACCACAGCAGCCAAATCCTTCTCAACTATAGTGACAGGAGCGATATTCATCAGGTGGTGTGCTAGTTGTTCAAACGCCTCTTTATATTTTATTTTATGACGCTGCTCAATATCTCGCTTTAAGATATTTTTGACCAAATTGTCGATGTAACGAGTTTTGTTTTTCTCCCACATCAACTCGGGGAAGCCACCTTGCTTAATGTATTCATCAAAGGCTGCTCTTCTGGCTGCTTCAGCCTTGGTTGTCATAGATTTGGTATCAACACCCTTAATATGACACCAATCTGTAAAAGAGAATGGATATAACTCAATCTGATCGTTACGACCTGTTAGGTGAGTTGCAAGTTCTCCACTTAACAATTTAGCATTTGAACCTGTTACTATGATATGCATTCTTTGACGCAATAGACGGTTGACAAACAGATGCCATCCCTCCACATTCTGAATCTCGTCAAGGAACAAGTACTTGAAATCGCCATACACCTTGTACAATACCTCTAACACTGTGTTTAGGTCACTTGTCTCCATATCCTTGAAACGCTCATCATCGAAGTTTGCATAGGCAAATTTCACATCCTTTGCTTTGAGAGCATTATAACATAAGGTGGATTTGCCACTTCTTCGGACTCCTATGATAACTTGTGCGAGATGGCTATCTAAGTTAACCTCATCTTCCTCTTTGCGGGCACATAAGTCAACTTCCTGCAATGCGACTAACTCTTCGTATTGCTCAGCTAAAACCTGTTCTATTACTCTTTTATCTATCATAATCATACAGTTTTGATAATGCAAATATAGTGAAAATTTCCATTCAAACGCCATAATACGGAAAATTTTACGATTTCAAACGCCATAAATCAGACAAAATCCAATTTTCAAACGCCATAACATGGAACTTTTTAGAATGTCAAAACGCTATAAATTGTAAAAACACAAAATAATCATCCTTCTCTCAAACCTTTCTAACATTCTCTCCCTACACTTTAAGTGGATACAACTTACATAGTATAATTCACATAATGCAATTTTATTTATGGAAGAGAAAATGCTCACAATGAAACAGGAGTCTGAGATTAAGGAGAAGGCTCAGAAAATTAAGGAGGAGAAGAAGCTGCGCAAGATTTACCCTATGGTGGTCTTTGGCGAGGAGGGTGACGAGAAGGAGGTCTATGTGGCCTATATGTCGGAGCCTACCTTCCCGCAGTTCTCGAAGTTTATGGCTGCCTCGAAGAAGGATGAGGTTATGGCTATGCGCACACTTGCCCGTGACTGCTTCATCGATGGCGACCGTGAACTCGTAGACAACGACTCAATGTTCCTCTTCGGTCTTATGGGACAGCTCTCGGAGCTTATCACTACTCGTCAGAGTACGCTGGTAAACTTATAGACCGGTGGCGCATTACCGATGAGCAGCGCATTCGCCAGCGAGTGATATATGTGCGCCACTACTTCCCCGGAGTGAGCATCGAAACCATCTCCGATGAGGATTTCGCCATGCTCTCCGAGGATGCTCTGTGGCTCCACGAACAGATGCTCATCAGT
>CAYTLU010000075.1:0-5063 GCA_964438665.1 uncultured Bacteroides sp. | reverse complement strand
GCCGAGGTGCGCAAGTTGCACCATGTAGGCATCGCGTCCGTGCCTAAGCGCAGTACGCTCTCCGATGCAAACGCCAGACGGCCAGAGCAATTCTTCGAGGCGGTCTATCGCGACCTGTATGCTGCTAATAAAAGCCTTCTTTCCTCGGACAGCCGACGCAACGGCACGGAGGAGTGGATAAAACAGCTGCGCATCATCGACTCCACGACCATTACCCTGTTCTCCAACGCCATTTTCAAGGGCGTTGGACGGCATCCGAAGACCGGTCGCAAGAAAGGCGGCATAAAAGTGCACTCGGTCATTCAGGCCAACGAAGGTGTCCCTTGTGACGTGAGGTTTACCTCGGCTGCTACAAACGACTCGTTCATGCTTGCGCCGAGCCATTACAGCCATAATGAGATCGTGGCGCTGGACCGCGCATATATCAACTACGCCAAATTTGAGGAGCTGACCGAGCGAGACGTTGTCTATGTCACCAAAATGAAGAAAAACCTCCGTTACGAGGTACTTGTGGACTGCATGCACCAGGATTCGCAGGGGCTTATGGCCTATCGCGAGCAGGTTGTGGTCTTCCGCAAAGACGACATCAACCACATCGCCCGAATAATCACATACGTTGACCTCAAGAGAGGCAAGCCGCCAAAACTGCTCTCGCTGCTTACCAATGACTTTGATCTGCCGTTGGAGACAATCGTGTCCATATACCGCCGTCGCTGGCAGATCGAATCTCTTTTCAAGCAGATAAAGCAGAACTTTCCTTTGAGATACTTCTACGGCGAAAGCGCGAATGCCATAAAGATTCAGGTATGGGTCACGCTCATAGCCAATCTGCTACTCTCGGTGCTGCAAAGTTCATTGGAGAGGCGTTGGAGTTTCTCGGGATTGGCAACGATGGTGCGCATTGTGCTGATGTACTACCTGAATCTCAAAAAGTTCCTCAATCAACCCGATGCCGACCTAAAAACGATGCTCGCCAAGGCCTCCGAATCACCGCCCGAAACCCTCGAAAACGGTTGGAGAGGGCAACATAAACAGCAATTCCAACTTCTGTCTTTCAGGGAGCTGTATTCGCTGCATTACGGTTTACCGGACAGGAATATAAAAGAACGGCGCAGTCTGTTGGGGTTGACTCAGCAGGATTTGGCGGATTATACGGGACTGAGTCTTCGTATCATCAAGAGCATTGAATCGGGGACGGGGAATCCGTCTGTCGGGAATCTCGGCAAGATTGCCGACATCCTTGGTTTGGAGGTAAGTTTAACCGTAAAAGATTTGCATAAATGAGACAAGCTGCAATATATGCAAACAACGTTTATGCAGGGATTCTGACGGAGACGGACGAGGGAAAATATATCTTCCGCTATGATGATGTCTATCGCCTGGATGACGATTTAACGGCGATTAGTCCGTCGTTTCCGAAAAGCGAAACGGAATTTGTTTCCGATACGTTGTTCCCGTTCTTCTTCAATATGTTGTCAGAGGGCGCAAACAAAGCCTATCAATGCCGTACAATGAAAATTGATGAAAACGACTGGTTCGGATTGTTGCTTGCCACAGCTCACACCGATAATATAGGAGCCATAACCGTTAAACAGCTATGAAGACAATAAATATATGTCCTGGGCATCTTGCCGAGGGATTCGATGGTTATTGTCCTGCATGCCGCAAGCATCTGTTCGACGGCAAAAAGGTATCGCAGCAGCTTGATTTTGACTACGATGCCGACAGCGTCAATCTGGCGGACGGTATCAATCAGCTGTCTGTGTCGGGTGTTCAGGAGAAGTTGTCTGCCGTGGTTGCTGGCGGGAAAGTTATTCTGACTCCTCACGGGGAGGTTGGACGATACATTATCAAGCCAGCACCGGCCTACAAACATTTGCGCTTCCGCGACCAGATTCCGGCCAACGAACACTTGACGATGCAGATTGCCCGTCAAGTTTATGGTATCAAGACGGCCGGGAACGGACTCGTCTTTTTCAAAAACGGCGAGCCGGCTTATATTACCCGGAGATTCGACTATGATGCGAACGGGAATAAAATCAAGCAGGAGGATTTCTCCTCGCTTGCGCACAAGACGGCACTGACTCACGGAAGCGATTTCAAATACACGGGTAGTTACGAAGATGCGGCAGCCGTATTACGGGCAAATGTATCGGCATGGCAGGTGGAGATGGCGCGTTTCTTTACGCTGGTCGTGTTCAACTATTTGTTTGCAAACGGCGATGCCCATTTGAAAAACTTTTCGTTGCAACAGACGGCAGGCGGAGATTATTTGTTGGCTCCGGCATACGACCTGATCAACACCTCGATACATGTCGATGACGAGGACTTTGCACTGAAAGAGGGATTGATACCCGAAAAGATGTGGTCTGATGTATATGCCAGTACAGGGCATCCGTGTGCGGCAGACTTCATAACCTTTGGACAGCGCATCAGTGTATTGTCTAAAAAGTTAGAGGATGTAATCTCGATGTTTTCACAGGATCATCCGACAATCAAAGAACTTATCGACCGCTCTTATCTGGACGAGCGTTCAAAGCGAATGTATTGGCGTTCATATCAAGAGCGCATGCATCGTTTTATGAGGCGTAATAAATAAAAAATAATGAGATGCATGACTTGTTAGGAAAATTGCAATCAAATTTATTTGCATTTCAAGCAGTCAGCACTTTGCTGAATAAATCGTTACGAAATGCCTTCCGGAATGTGGGTAGAAAATTGCGGGAAATTCACAATGCTGATTCTGAGGCTGTTGAAAATACGTTTGTACCGCGTCTTTGGGGCTGTTTTTCTGCCGTAACTCTGTACTGCAAAGATTGATATAAATGGTTACTAAATGAAAGAGAAACTACTTTCTGAATTTTTTGATTATTTCGAAATCTGTTGCGATATTTACGTTACGGCTGACGTGCTTTGCGACAACACCTCCATCAACACAGCCTTGCTTCCGCGACCGAAGTGGGCCTTCACTCCGTTGGGGAAAGACAGGGGCACATCCGGTAAGTCCACTCCACCCTTTAGGCTTTAACACTGTGGAATAAAAAACTGAGCTTGGAATTTTGTATTATGCTGAACAAACATTATGTTTGTATTTCATAATAATTAACAGTATGAGATTCGTTGATAGAACAGATGAAACAGCCCGTCTGAAAGACGCTCTTTTGAGAGATAAATCCTCGTTAGTCGTGGTATATGGGCGCAGACGGTTGGGCAAGTCCACTCTTGTCAAGAGAGTGCTGTCAAACAATGATGTTTATTTCCTCGCAGACCGTTCCGAAGGACAACATCAGCGAATATTGCTTGCAAAAATGATTGCGCAACTATTTCCTGATTTTGACAAACTGTCATATCCTGATTGGGAAGCGATGCTGCGTGCTGTGAATTATAGAGCGAACACGCGATTTACGCTGTGTTTGGATGAGTTTCCGTATCTTGTGGAACAATCTCCGGAACTACCGTCTGTGCTACAAAAATTAGTGGATGAAAAGCAGCTGAAGTATAATCTTGTACTTTGTGGTTCATCACAAAATATGATGTATGGATTATTTTTTGACTCCACAGCTCCTCTTTATGGCCGGGCTGATGAGATCATGAGGCTTACGCCAATACGTTTACCATACATTCAAGAAGCGTTAAGCTTTGATGCGATGAGCGCAATTGAAGAATATGCCGTTTGGGGAGGGGTACCTCGTTATTGGGAACTGCGGGAAAGCAGAAGCTCACTAGATGATGCTTTGTGGCATAACATTCTTTCTGCTTTGGTGTAAATGGACGGCCCAAGAGAATGGGAAACAACTGACTGCCGACCTTCTCCGCAAAGCTGGTTTATTGCCGTTTGCCAGGAACTATACCATCATTCCGGTACTGTTCCTTAAGAATACTCCGAAAGATGATGTTGGGAACGCCATGTTCCCTGAAAATATAATTCGCAATGATATACAGTGCTAACCAATAATTTCATACTTATGAGTCGTGAATATGTTTTTAATCATTATTCTTCTCTCATTGACATTTCCAAAGAAGACCACAAACCTGTTTGGAATTCAAAATGGAAAAGTTTTTTATGGGACGAAGGAATTAATGGTATCACATTAAGACAAGAGGTTTTTAGTCATGGTGATGTAAACGAAGAAAAGACAGTCAAGATAAGATTGGCTATTATTAAAGACAAGGATTGTCAAGATTTAATGGCGGTTACAAACAGATATAACCAATGGAAAGATACGAAAGGCGATATCTCGTCTTCTATAAAGATAAATAGTACATCATATCAAAAAATATCAGACTTGTATTCTAAGGATTTTCAAAACTTATCGAAAGAAATCCTTGAAAAAATCATCCGTAAAATAGATGTTGACTATACCATGCCGGTAGGACAAAGTGAGGATATTTTAACTCTGACTATCCCTATTAACTGTGATATGTTGGAAGCAAACACATTGTACCGTATAGGAATATTTGAATGTGATGCAATTCCTTCTTTTTGCCATGAATGGTCATCGTTTGAATTTTTTCGCTCAACAATGCCTGTTGAAGATATGTTTGTTCCTTATTCTGCTTATTTGAAAGTAAGAAAACCGTTGCAGGGGAAATTGTATTTCGATAAAGCAATTAATTATCGGCATTATAAAGACTTTAATTCAGATATACATTACGATAGAATATGTATGGAAGTTGAAGTTAATCCAACGTTAGTGTGCTTTGAACTTCATGTGAAATGCAATAAAAACGAGCTTCCGCTTTTTAGCATTATAATGAAATCTGAAAATGTGATTTTACATCGATGCTATTGTCGAGTGTTTCCTATAAAAGGAACAAATCGTATAGTCGCTTTTTGTCCGCTGTCAGTAGAAGATTTTCATATAACAAGTTATAATGAGATAACAGCCTCGTTACAAGTATTTGATCATGCTATTGCAAATTTTTCGTTTTTAACGAATAAGACAGAACAAGGTGTGCTTAATTTAAATTTGTAGGAAATTTTTCTGTCAAACGGAACAGGAAATGAGTATATAGTATTTCTCTTAAAAAATAATTCCGGAAAAAACTCTCAAAAAGTTTTG
>CAYTLU010000074.1:0-3273 GCA_964438665.1 uncultured Bacteroides sp. | reverse complement strand
GAGTTAAGTGTTCCTGCGTGGTCGTTTTCTCTTATTTCATAGGCGGTATCGGCGGGACATCATTTACAAACAATCCCTTGAGTTCATCCACTGTATCGGCTCTGACCCAGGTGGGCATTCCCGCTTTCCACACCAGACTGCCTGCCAGCAAAGAACCTGCTGCCGCCATCTGTGCCAGTGTGTTCATGTCAAACGGTCCGGCTGCCTGTCCGTTTACCGCCACACGGTACATGGGCGTGGGGATCGGCGGAGGCGTAACACCTGCCTGCTGCTGATTGATGCCGCCAATCATGTTGTTCATCGTTCCGGCGATATTCTGCCCCACAGCGCCGCCGACCGCTATGCCTGCCATCATAGCCGCCGCGTTGAATCCCGCGCCGTCGCCGCCGAGATTTACGCTGCCTGCGCCGTTTGCGCCCATCTGCCCAAGCGCCTGTGCACCGGCAACGCCAACTTCTGTCTGCTTTTCCACCTGGAATGCGCCGATATTGGCAGATTGCGTCTGCTTATGCTGGGCATACTGTCCTTCTTCACGCTGAATACGCATTCTTTCAACATAGTCGATTGTTTCGGCTTGGATTTTTGCGGCTGTGATCTCTTTGGTAACAGCCATCAATTGTCTGTATCCTTCGCTTGCCTTGTCAAGCTCGATTGCTCCGATATCAACGCCGGACACAACCACGCCGAAGTTTTCCTTCAATCGCTCGCTGAGATCGTATTCGATGACATCGTTCATCTGCGCGGTCTTTGTTTCGATCTGCACCAAAGGAATGTTGTTTGCGGCGGGAGCGTTTGCAACGGTATCCTTGACATAACGCGTCACAGCATCCTGAAGCTGCTGCTGAAAATCCGCAAGGCTGAAGCCGTTAAGTCTATGCAGCTTCACAAAGCCCCTGTAATCTTCGATCCGAAAACTGATTGTGCCTCTGACAGCAACGGGCACGCCGAAATCGGCAAACCTTGGGTCATACACATCAAAAAACGGCACGCCGAATTTAACCTGAACGATCTGCGCGAGGTTGATAAAGTAAATCTCCGCCTGGAAGGGGGTGCCGCCGTCATATGCCTGCCCGACAATGCTCGCCAGCACAGGAAGGTTGGCGGTTTTGATGATCTGGTCGTAGGGACCGACAATGAAATCCTGCATCGGTCCATCCTTCTGTTTGTACACAAAGACAGCAACCTCTCCGTCCTTTACGCGCAGAGAAGAACCCCAGCGAATAGAATTTTCCCTGTTCCCCTCGCCGGATTGAACGCCGGCAGGATGCCACTTCCAAATAAGATACGAAGGCTCATCACAGCGTATCTCGTCCATCAAACCGCCCTTGCGGCTGTTTCGATCAAATAATCCCATTCAAATCCCTCCTATTTATCGTTCTGTTTTGCAAGCCTTTTGAAGAAACTTACTGCCACAATTATCAAGACTGCTGCGCCGCATAATCGAAGCATGGAGCCATTTTCAAGAAAATTTGCGAGAAGGAGCGACAAGCCGCCGCTGAGTGCGCCAATTAAAATTTCTAAAAGCGATGCGCCCCGTCTTGTTAATGTAGCCGCTGAAGCAATAAGCAATATTGCCCCGATCAGCTCATACATCTCAGAATGGCCGCCGCTTACGTCAACGATAATTGCTACTATAAATAAAACTATTCCGACAATTATAGCGGCGTTCTTTCCAATACACAAAAGGATCTTGCCGGTAAGCTCGGATTTTGAAATGGCATCTCCTGCTGCCTTTGCATTCCGAAACAGTTTTTCCTTGCTGATCTGCTTGTGGGTTTTATCGTATATGACTTTTATCCGAGCCATGTCTGAAGAATCCGCTATAACAAGCTGCGCTTTCTGGTAGCTTTGCTCAAATTTAACGAGCCATGCATCGAAAACCTCTTTTTGCTGCTTGCCCGTGATGTTTGTTGATGCCAGAATCATAAACTCGAAAATATCTTCTTTCGTATTTGGAATCGGATAATTCCGAATTATATTTACTCTTTGTGTATCTGTCTGAGCGCCGTCAATTTTTGCAGCAAAATCTCGCACGGAATTGGATGTTGAAGCACCTCTGAGCTCATAACCGCAAGCGGGACAAACCGTTTCAAAAGCTTTCAGGGCTTCGCCGCAGGAGGGACACTTATGTATTTCACCGCTATACACCGTCCTTCTGGTGGTCTCATCGACTGCTCCGACCGGTGTTCCGCACTCAAAACAGAATTTCGCACCGGCGGCAAGTTCCTTGCCGCAATTACTACAAAATGCCATTATTCTTATCTCCTCAACTTCATTGATTGATTTCTTCGTTTAGTCGGTATCGTTTGCCTTGTCAATATCCGGACTTGGTGTATATTCAAGCTCAATTCCGCTTTTCGCAGCTTCTTCTAACACTTTATTCACCCAATAATCTCGCTGAATGTCCCATTTTCGTTCCATTCCTATATCTCTGCGCTGATAATCTATCGAATCTGCAATATTTAACGCCAGCCTGTATTCTTTTTTATCTAAGGCGTCTTGTACTTCGGCAACGATTGCATCCAAACGCTTGGTTTCCTTAGCTTCCTCTCTGGGTGAGGCTGTAGATAAAGAAAACGCGAAACTTTCCCACAGCAATAGAATCAAACCAAAAAACAACGCATATTTGAATATTTTATTTCTCTTTTGCTTTTTTATATCCGCACAACAAGAATCGTACAATTCCTGTATTTCAGAAAAATCCGGATCGGCTTTATATGTACTCTTTGCTTTTGCATACACCTGCTTGATCTTTGCGTTCCATGCCTCGGCTGTCGCCTTTGCTCCGGCTGTTGGTGCGTACAGAGAACCGTACACCGACATATCAACGCAGGATGTTGCAAGAATCATAAATTCGAGAATATCTTCCTTTGTGTTCGGAACAGGGAAATTCCTGATCAAGCTGATTTTTTGCTCGTCTGTTTTGGAAACGGTCTGATATGCAAAAATGTTTGTTTTTTCTCGTCCACGCTGCGCTTCGATGGTTTCCAGCTTATGAGCGAATTCTTGAACGGAACTGTTCGCATTTGCTCCCCGTACCTCCCAGCCGCAGGCTGGGCATTGCGCAGTAAATGAGTCAAGCGCTTCGCCGCAATTCGGGCATTTGTGTATTTCACCTTCATATATGGCTTTTCTTTGGTCGATAGAATTGTTGTCATCTACTGCCTTACCGCAGTTCGCACAGAATCTTGCGCCTTCGGCAAGTTTTTGTCCACAGTTAATACAAAACGCCATATTCTTGCCTCTCTAAATCAAATTTCATCTGTTTTGACC
>CAYTLU010000073.1:0-20687 GCA_964438665.1 uncultured Bacteroides sp. | reverse complement strand
TCGCCCCTTGCGTTATTCAGTTAAATTCAGACTGTTGCAGATTATTTACCGCCGACAACTTTCATGCCGGGCTTCGCGGGCTCACTCTTGACCGGAGTCAGGCCGCGATAGCGCAACAGCGCATCTACATTCGGCTCATGTCCACGGAATTTGACATAAAGCTCCATTGGGTCTGCACTTCCGCCGGCCTCCAGAACATTCTCGCGGAAACTCTTGGCCGTAGCGGGATCAAAAATGCCGTTTTCCTTAAACAATTCAAAGCCATCGCAGTCAAGCACCTGTGCCCAAAGATAAGTGTAATATCCCGATGCGTAGCCGTCACTTCCGAAAATGTGGCGGAAATAGGGGCTGCGGTAGCGGAACTGCACTTCTTTCGGCATGCCAAGCGTCTGTGCGACCTGACGCTCAAATCCCTCAACGTCAATATCATCCGTCACTTCCATCTTGCCATATTGAAGATCAAGCAAAGCCGCGCCGACCAATTCAGTGGTTATGAAACCTTGATTATGGGTCGAAGCAGCCTGAAGTTTGGCAATGAGAGAGTCCGGAATAACCTCGCCGGTCTTGTAGTGTCGCGCATACGTCTTCAGCAATTCCGGTTCAAGAGCCCAATGTTCATGAATCTGCGAAGGAAGTTCAACGAAATCACGGTCAACATTCGTTCCGGCCTGGCTGCGAAGCTTTGCGCGAGTCAACATACCATGAAGACCATGACCAAACTCGTGGAACATAGTCGAAACCTCATCGAGAGTCAGCAACGATGGCGTGTCGGCCGTCGGCTTTGAGAAATTGCCCACATTATAGACAATCGGACGCTGCGATGTGCCATCGGGATCTTCAAACGCACCCTGGAACTCGCTCATCCAAGCTCCCTGACGCTTCGATGCACGCGGGAAATAGTCGGTCATGAAAACGGCCACATGATTGCCTTCGGCATCCTTGACATCATAGACCTTGACCTCCGGATTATATTTCGGAGCATCGGGCAGTTCCGTGAATGTAACGCCATAAAGCCGCCCGGCCATATTAAAAATGCCTTCACGCACATTCTCAAGAGGGAAATAAGCACGGACTTCGTCCTCATCGAGAGCGAATTTATCGCGGCGCACCTTTTCTGCATAGTAATAATAGTCCCACGGCTCGATCTTCAGATTTGCATTTTCGCGATCGGCCAACGCCTGCATCTCAGCCACCTCCTCTTTGACACGGTTGACGGCCGGCTGCCAGATCTGCATCAGCAGACCTTCGGCATTGGCGGTGGTCTTGGCCATTACATTGGCAGTCATATAAGATGCGAAGTCGGGATAACCGAGTAGAGCGGCTTTTGCCGTGCGGGCCTTAAGGATTTCATTGATGACCGGACGATTGTCAAACTCACCGGAAGAAGCAAGCGAAGTGTATGCCTCATACATCTGACGGCGCAGATCGCGATTGTCGGCATACTGAAGCACCGGCAGACGACTGGGAGCATGGAGCGTGAACAACCATTTCCCATCAAGCCCCTTAGCTTTTGCCTCCTCGGCAGCCACAGCAATATTGGAAGCCGGCAGACCGGAAAGTTTGGAGGCGTCATCGACAATTAGCCGGAAAGCATTAGTAGCATTCAGCAAGTTTTTGTTAAACTTCAGGTAAAGGTCAGTCATCTGCGTGTTGAGCTTTTTCAGCTGATCCTTCTGCGAATCGTTCAAAAGCGCGCCATTACGTGTAAACCGCTTGTACAATTCCTCCACGGCGCGAACCTGCGGCGCGGTCAGATTCTGTTTCAGGCGGTTGTCATAGACATACTTAACACGCTTGAACAATTCCGGATTCATCATCACTTCATCCTGAGTCTGCGAACATAGCGGATAGGCCTTCTCAGAAATTGCGACCATTTCATCAGATGACTCAGTCTCATCAAGAGAAGCAAAAACGAGAGTCACGCGCGTCAACAACCGACCAGCCTTTTCCAAAGCGAGGACAGTGTTGTCAAAATCGGGAGTGGCAGGATTGTCAATTATAGCCTTTACATCGGCCTTATATTCGGCTACGCCCTGATTGAAAGCGGGCATATAGTCAGAATACTGTATAGCCTCAAACGGAGGGATGTCATAAGGCGTGTTGTATGGTGCCAGAAATGGATTGATCCGTTCTGCAGCCATGACCGATGCCTGCTGTGCAGCCAAAGGCATGGTGAGCGCCGTGACTGCGGTAAAGAGAATCTTTTTCATTGCAGTATGTAATTACTATTTGTTGTTGTCCAAAATTTCAAAAACAGCCATCATGGGATAATGATCGCTAGAAGGGCAATCCCCTTTCCACATGCGCAGAGCCTCAAGATCTCCGCGATAGAAGATGTGGTCTATACGGAAATAAAAGCGGTCGGCATGATATGTGATGCACGGTCCGGATCCGGCTTGCCTGTAAGCATCAATCATGTCATCGCCTTCTATTGTCCGCGCAGCATAACTGCCCGGAATATCATTGAAGTCGCCACACAAGATAATCGGTCCATCAACAGCATCGATAGCCCGGCGGACGTCATGCGCCTGCCCTGCCCGTGATCGGAAAGCCGCTGACAGCTTTGAGACGAGACTGCTCCTGATTTCCTGCATGCCGCCTTCATGCTCTCCTTCAGTGATATTGAGATAAAGTTCCTTGTCCTGCGAGGTGAGGCCGATTGACTGCATGTGAATATTGAACACATGGAATGTCCGGCCATCGATCTTTACGTCATAGCGGCATACGTCAAGCTGATTGCGGTCAGTGACCTCGACTTCAACCGTCACAAAAGGATATTTCGACAGAATCGCCATGCCTCTGGATGAGACTTCACGATAGGGATAACGCTCCATCATCATGGAGTGTTGGCGTGTGGTGATTCCACGCGCTTCAACATCTAAAATGCCTTCGGACTCCTGACACAGCACAATGTCAGCGTCCTGATCCAATATATATTCAAATGTCGGATTTCCGGATTCTTTTATGGAAGCTCCGTCTGACGGCTTTTCGTAGATGCTGAAATTAAACGTGTTGTATGTCATCACTTTCAACGTAGGTTTGCCGGATTCGGCAATGCTTTCTTCGGATGGGCGAAAGAAGTTGATCGGACAGAATGTCAGAATCGGATCTATGCACACTATCAAAGACAGGACTGAAACGATTACCTGCCAGCGAAACCAGATGAGATTGACAACCATCATGGCAACCGTGAGAAGCCAAAAAGCCGGGAAAAGCATGGCATAAACCGCTCCGATTGAAGTATTGACAGGATTTATCATCCCGCCGTAGGCTGAAAAAACGAGCATGAATGCCAACGCCAGGTTAACGACCAGGGCGATAACACGTAGTGTCCTGACTGTTATTTTCTTAAATATAGGCTTCATTGCGTCCGTTTTTGAAGATTTGATGAAATATTGAAAAGCCGTTCACGTTCAGACTGCGTCAACGACCCATATCCAGACTTACGTATCTTATCCAACAGTGAATCAAGAGCCTCATCGTCCATGCCCGGCAACTCCGGCTCTTTTTTTGTACGCTTCACGCCGGCATCGCCGGAGGGCTCCGGAACTATCACCGGCTTATCAGTCACGACTTTTGAACGCCTCCACCGCCAAGCCGCAGCCACTCCGGCAAGAAAGCCTCCTAAGTGGGCGGCATGCGCACCATAGTTTTCAGGTCCGGAGGCTATCACGACCAATAACACAGCTATCAGGCACACCACTTTCAACGAGGCCTCGCCAAAAAGCGGCAGAAACAGTTTATGGTTCGGGATAAGCACCAACGACACCCCCATCAAAGCGAATACGGAGGCGGAACATCCGACCAGTCCGACTGTAGCTGCCCCACTGATCAAATAGCCCGCCGCTCCGCCAAGCCCGCCAAGCAGATAAAGCACATAGATTCTCTTGCCTTTGACCGCCGTGATATTTGATTTTTCAATCAACGAAGCGAACAAGTAGAGCCATATCAGATTGACAATGAGATGGACAGCGTCATACTGCACAAACATGTATGTCAGCGCAGTCCAAGGGCGAACGGCGACAAGCATCCATGAACTGGGGAGCATCAGCATATCGATGACCCTTTCAATATCCGCCCCGCTGCCGCTAAACCGCAGAACTACCGCACATAGCCGCAAAGCCACAAACACAGCCGCGTTTATAGCGACCAAAATCATGGCCGGAGTCAGCCGACGGTGCAAGGATGCTATGCGATCAGTATATATCACCGCGGATCAGTCCTTTCTTTTTCCAATAAACAATCAGCATGAATCCGAATATCATGCCGCCAAGATGGGCAAAGTGGGCAATTCCGTCCGAAGCTCCGCTGAGACCGAGAAGCAGCTCCATGCCACCCCATATCAGAACCATCCATTTGGCCTTTATCGGCACAGGGAGAAACAAGAAATAGAGCGGGCGGTTGGGGAAGATCATTGCAAACGCCAGAAGCACGCCATAGACAGAGCCGGATGCGCCAACTGTGGTGAAAATATTGAAATTCATGGCCATCACATTCGGATCGGAATACAGAGCCAATGACTGCAACATCTGAGTTACGGAGGTCCCATTTTGCATTGCAAGCATCTCCACCACCATATCAGGCAATGTCAACGCCCATACCGCTTCCTGAACCAAGGCTGCGCCTACGCCACAGACCATGTAGAACAACAAAAAGCGTTTCGATCCCATAGCATATTCGAGCATTATGCCGAACATGAACAGCGTGAACATATTGAAGAGGACGTGAAAAAAGCCACCGTGCATAAACATATATGACACAAGCTGCACCGGATTGAAGTCAGACGCTTCATAGAAATGAAGCGCCGCATGCTTATGAAGGCTAACCCCTATCTGCGGAATCAATGCGCAAGCGATCCAAATGATAAAATTTATGATTATCAAATTTTTGGTCACCGGAGGCATCGATTTGAATATTCTCTCAAATTGACTCATAATCTACCAATGAATGAATTTTTCATGGCAAAAGTACAAAAAAATAACATTTTTGCCCGCCAAACGAACCCGCAGAAGCCTTTTTTTAATTTTTTTGTCATTTTTTTTGCGATTTATTGTGAAGTTTAAGTAATTACAACTATATTTGTGGCAATAAAACCAATATTAATTTAATCAATCGTTATGAACAAGACAGAGCTTATCAATGCTATTGCAGAGAAAGCAAACCTCACGAAGGTTCAAGCTAAGTCTGCCCTCGAAGCCACAATCAACACCATCAGCGAATCACTTGCAAAGGGCGATAAGGTTGCACTCATCGGCTTCGGCACATTCGCAGTTACTGAAAAAACTGCACGTAAGGGTATCAACCCCCGCACAAAGGAAGTCATCGAAATTCCTGCCCGCAAGGCTGTTAAATTCAAAGCCGGCGCAGAGCTTAATGATGTTGTAAAATAATTCGGCTATCATTTAATCTCCAAAATAGTTTACAGTTTCAAAAACACCATACGACCGCGCATCACCCAACAGTGATCCGCGGTTTCTTTTTAACATTATAACATCTCAAAACAATGGACAAACATTTCAAAACAGTAATTATCGGCATCGTAGCTGCTGTTGTGATCATTCTGGCAATATGCTTCGCCATTCCCTACTATAACGTCTGGCAGCAAGAAATGTCAGGACGTGCGGAATTTGCAAAGGCTGAACAGAACCGCAAAATCAAAATTGAAGAAGCCCGCGCAAATCTTGAAGCTGAGAAGCTCAATGCCGAAGCTGAAGTTGAAAGAGCCAAAGGCGCAGCTAAGGCAATCGAGATCGAGAACGGCAGCATCACCCCGACATACATACAATATCTATGGGTGCGCCAGCAAAATCTAACTCAGGGTGACAAAGTGATCTACATCCCGACAGAAACCGGGCTGCCAATTCTTGAGGCCGGTCGCGGAAAGGAATCAAAAGAGTAATCTTGCCTGATCAACAATCGCCGCCTATGGGATAATATTTAACCCGGGGATGGCATGTGAGCGATTTTTTGCTTAATTTTGCGGGCAAAAACCTGCACCGGTTTGTTATGTATCTATGAAACGGATTGAAGATCTTTTGAAAAATAACAACATAGCGGAGGCAATAGCCCTGCTCTCGTCACGCATCGATGAAAATCCCAATGATGCCGAGGCCTTTTTCCAAAGAGGGAAACTTCATTGGCGCATGGGAAACCGCGCCAGAGCCACATCCGACTATGCTGCAGCCGCATCAATAGATCCTGACAGTCCGGCTTCACAAGCTTTAGAGCAAGCACGCGAGATCGAAAACTTTTTTAACCCCGACCTTCTCAATCCATAATGTCAGAAAAGAGCCCTCAATACACCGGTCTTTCACCGGAGCAAGTAATCGCCAGCCGCCAAAAAAACGGAGAAAACGTGCTGACCCCTCCGAAAGAGGAATCAGTGTTCAAATTGTTTCTTGAAAAATTCCGCGATCCTCTGATCATAATCCTGCTGATAGCCGGAATCCTCTCCATCGGCATTTCATGCTATGAATATTTCGGACTGAGGCATGGAATTAACGTTTTCATCGAGCCGACAGGGATATTTGCTGCAATAATCCTGGCAACCGGACTTGCATTCTATTTTGAATATAAGGCCGAGAAAGAATTTGCAGTGCTCAACAAGATGAGCGATGAAGATCCGGTGCAGGTGATACGTTCCGGAAACACCACCTCCATTCCGCGGCGCGAAGTGGTTGTCGGCGACATCATAATGCTCCAGACCGGTCAGGAAGTTCCGGCTGATGCACATCTGCTTGAAGCGACCCGACTTAGCGTTGACGAATCGACACTGACAGGAGAGCCGATATGCCACAAGACCACCGATGAGGCTCATTTTGACAAAGATGCCACATTTCCGCCGGACATGGTTATGCGCGGCACAAAGATCACGGAGGGACACGCCATTGCCGAAGTGACAGCCGTGGGCGATGCAACCGAAAGCGGACGCGTATTCGAAGCATCACGCATCGACAACAGTGTCAAGACCCCATTAAACGAGCAACTCGACCGATTAGGACGGTTTATATCCATTGCAAGCTATATAATCGGCGGACTGGTCATTGTCGGTCGCATAACAATGTATGTTTCAGCCAACGGTGAAATAACAGACTGGCTGGACTTTACCGCATATCTGCTCCAAAGCGTGATGCTTGCAGTCACTCTGGTTGTGGTCTCCGTCCCCGAGGGATTGCCTATGGCCGTCACCCTGAGTCTGGCCTACAGCATGCGCCGGATGCTGCGCACAAACAATCTCGTCAGGAAAATGCACGCTTGCGAAACGATGGGAGCCGTGACAGTGATATGCACTGACAAAACCGGAACTTTGACAGCCAACCGCATGCAAGTTGCTGAAGCACGCTTCCTGAGCGGCATATCCGAAGATGATGCGATGACCGCAATGGCTCTCAATTCCACAGCCGAACTCGACATATCCAATCCGGAAAAGCCGTCATCGCTTGGAAATCCGACAGAAGGTGCGTTGCTGCTGTGGATCAGAGACCGCGGTCATGACTACCGCGACATACGCCGGAGTTTCACTCGCGAAGCGGAATTGCCGTTCACCACTGAGCGGAAATATATGGCAACCGTCATATCCGATGGAACAACACATCGGCTGTTGGTCAAAGGTGCGCCGGAAATTGTCTATTCCATGTGCAACCATGCCAATGAAAGATTCTCCGTCAAAGAACTGACCGAACTGCTGAACGGATACCAGCAACAGGCCATGCGCACTCTGGGGTTTGCATCATGCATAGTCCCCGCCGGCACAAACCCGATCAATGATGACGGCATAAACACGGACAATCTGCAATTCGACTTTGTCACAGCGATAAGCGATCCTGTGCGTGACGATGTCCCAGATGCCATAACCGAATGTCTTGACGCAGGGATTAAAATAAAAGTCGTAACCGGCGACACACCGGCCACTGCAAAAGAAATAGCCCGGCAGATCGGTCTCTGGACTGCCGATGACAATGACCGCAACATCATCACCGGAGACGCTATCGCATCTATGGATGACGACGAACTACTGGCCAATGTTGCCGACTGGAAGATCATCGCACGAGCGCGACCTATGGACAAGCGCCGTCTGGTGGAGGCTCTGCAATCTCAGGGCGAAGTTGTTGCCGTCACCGGCGATGGGACCAATGACGCTCCGGCATTGAAAGCAGCGCATGTCGGACTCTCAATGGGCGACGGGACAGCCGTGGCGAAAGAAGCCAGCGACATAACGATTCTCAACAACTCTTTTTCGGGGATAACAGACGCTGTCATGTGGGGGCGTTCGCTCTACCGCAACATACAGCGTTTCATCCTTTTTCAACTGACCGTCAATCTGGCGGCATGTATGACTCTGCTCATAGGGTCGTTCATGGGGACACAGCCTCCGCTGACCGTCACGCAGATGCTTTGGGTCAATCTCGTGATGGACACCTTCGCAGCAATGGCACTGGCATCGCTGCCGCCATCCCGCTCTGTGATGAAAGACAAGCCGCGAAACAGAAGAAAATTCATCATCAACGGCGCAATGGCAAAATCCATAATCATCACCGGCGGAATATTCGCATTCGTGATGATCGGCCTGCTATATCTGTTGGAACATGTAAAAATAACATCGCCCGAACAGTTCCTGCACCCGGTTATGCAAGGCTACAAAAATCTTTCGCCCTACGAACTGGCACTGTTCTTCTCTTTCTTTGTGATGCTTCAATTGTGGAATCTCTTTAATGCCCGGGCATTTGCCACACACCGCTCCGCATTCCATCTTGCACATTGCTCAGAGTTTGTTCTTATCGTACTGACCGTGCTGTTCGGCCAGATACTGATCGTGACATTTGGCGGCGAGTTTTTCAATGTCGTGCCTATATCGATTGCCGATTGGGGTATCATAATTGTCCTGACAGCTCCTGTTCTGCTAATTGGAGAAGCCATCCGGCTTTTTCAGAAAAAGCCATAATGACAGAATTGATCTGTTGTCAGCAGAGTCGTTTCAATCATGGATAACCGGCACGCATATTGCATCATGGCTCATGAGCACCCCGAGGCTCTAGCCAGACTCGTGCGCCTCATCGATGACCCGCGCAATGATATATTTATCCATATCGACCGGCGAACCGGCATAAAACCGTTCAAAGAGGCCGTCACTGCGGCAGCCCAAAATAGCGGCGTTTATTTCCTGAATCAACGCCACAAAATCATCTGGGGCGGATATTCTCAGGTCAATGCTACATTAGACCTGTTTCAGGCGGCTTTGGAGAAAAGCAATTACAGTCGGTTGCATCTCCTTTCGGCTGCGGATCTGCCATTGAAGACACAAGACCGGATTCATCATTATTGCGATGAACTGTTTCCGAATGACGAGTTCATAGACTACTCCCCCGATGAAGAAGAAATATCCGACATTCGCAAAAAAGCAGCCTACCGCCACTATCTTATCCGCTATGCGCGCCGGACAAAGCGACGCCACATCGGGCAATGGCTTGGGCATATAGCGTATAACGCCATCTATAACTTTCAAAAACGTTTTGGGATTAAAAGGCCGATGCCAGACGGAATATGCAAAGGCGACAATTGGGTTTCCCTGACGGATGACTGCTGCCGCTACTTATTGACCAAAAGGGAATGGATAAAACAGACTTTCAGCCATGTGCTATGCGCAGATGAGATGTTTGTGCAGACGGTAATCAAAAAATCCCCCTTTTATGCCCGCATCCATCCGGCAGGCAACATGCGGGAAATAGACTGGACCCGCGGCGATCCGCATGTCTGGAGAAACAGCGACCGGCAACACCTGATGGAGTCGCCGGCCATGTTTGCCAGAAAATTTTCCGATAATGTCGATTCTGATATTATCGCTGCAATCGAATGTCATTTGACCGGAGCATAAGCTGCCGTGTGGCTCGCGGCATATTCGCTGTCGAAAAGAGTGTTAAGGATATGAGCCAGACGCAGTCCGCCGCGCAGAAACTGAGTTTCGATTACCGGAGTCCAATATGCCACCTCGTTATATGACAAATTGTCGCCGGCTTTCGTCTCCCGATAGACCATCCCGGCAAGATTCACGCCTTCCTTGGCCCAGTCATCAATCGTTCCTGATACGATCGACTCTTCCTCCTCAGGGCTGATTCGGTCAAGTTGCTGCTGCCACTCACTGTAGCTCCATTTATGCCCCGACTCTGCAATGTTAGAGTCCCAAATTGAATGGAGATTGGTTTCACGACCAAAAAAACGCACTTTCACACGGTTGCCGCCAAGGTCTGTGGCATGTCCCATGTGAAGCGGCTGATGCATATCGCCGACAAGGTGGACAAGAATCTTCAACGCAAGTTCCGACTGATCGGCAGTTGCATCCGGATTTGACAGCGTTTCTATTTGAGCTTTTACAGCCGTGACAACATCGCCGGCAGGATTAGCCGGCGCCTCCTCATAGCGCACGCCATCATCAACATTCTTGTAGTGCCACGTCTTTGTGTAGGCATACTGACGCGTATGACTAGCATTGTCAAGCCAGTTGGCCCAATAGACCATTGATTTTCCCCCAAGGATAGAATCAACAACTGCCTTTGCATCATGAGTCAAATGCTGTTCGGCAATATAAGCCGTAGCGTCATGTCCTTTCTGCCCCCATGCAAAAGCCGAGATTGCCGTTGCAATCAGTATCTGCACAAAAAATATACGTTTCATCATATAACTGTTTTTTTGATTTCCGCCTGCGAAAATACGAATTTTTCGTGAGATGAAGTGTTAGGATTGCAAATAATAGCTATATTTGCCATCGGAAAGGGTTGGACCGCTCCGCGACATTTTGGAAGGATAATAAGCGTTATGCTCCGTTACATCTGCATCAATCGGTTTCCTACGACCGTCAGTTTGGACGTGGCATAGTTGGCTCACGTTTTCTTTTCATAAATAATCTCTCCATTTAGCCAGTGGCGAAAAATATAGGGCTATGACAACAAACCGGCTTATCACAATATTGCTTCTGACATGTGTCGCTCTCGGAGCGAGAGCGAAGAAGAAACAGAATTATCCACGAGCAGAAATCAAGGTGGAATATAATTATCATTATAAGTTTCTGCGCGGCAGTGACGGCGTGGTTGAAAAGGATACTCCGTTTTTATTGCTTACCAATCAGACTAAAAGCAAATTTTATTGTCCAACCACAGAGTATAGAGATTCGTTGCTTTCCACACCTTCGGGGCGTGCAAAGGAAAGACAAATGTTTGAAGCTGCGGTCGCTGCTTATGTCCAAAATCGAGATCGCAGCGCTATGGACGGTGTGGTTTATCACTCACGACTATATGTGCTTAAAGATTTTGCCAATTCCTTTTCTACCACCTACGATCAAGTCGGAATGGGAGAATGTGGCTATTATGACGAACCGTTTTCCGAAATTGACTGGGTGATAGTGGAAGACAGCACCAAAACGATTTTGGACTATCAATGCATCATGGCTTCCGCTGATTATCACGGTCGGAAGTGGACAGCGTGGTTCACTCCTGAAATTCCTATGCAAGACGGCCCATGGAAGTTTTGCGGACTGCCGGGGCTTATTATGGAGGCAAGCGAACCGTCAGGCCAACATCGTTTCACTGTTACCGGTATTGAAACAAGCACACAGCCTATTTTCCCCATTTTCAATACAGAGTATGAGAAGATGGACAGAATTGATATGCTCCGGGGCGCAAGGCATTACAAAAATCACGGAAATGCGATGTTCAAGGCTGCAACAGGATATGAACTCGGCGGCGGTGTTGATGCTCCCGTAACCGAAGAAAGCCGAAAGTATGACTTCCTCGAAACCGATTATCACGAATGAACAGGTTTATCGCATACCTGATGTTTCTCTTTGTCGCGGTCAGTGCCGTGGCACAGGTGAATGTGTCGGGTACGGTCGTTGACAAGGATAGCAATGAGCCGCTAACCGGGGCTTCTGTCATTGTAAAGGGTGCCGACGGCAAGATAAAGAAATATACCACATCGAAAGGCGATGGTGGTTTCGCCATGTCGCTGCCGTCAGTCGTTGGTTGTCGTCTCGACGTGTCGATGATAGGCTTTGCAAAGAAATCGCTCCCGCTTGACAGTGTTTCATTTCCTCTCACCGTTTTTCTTGAACCGGGCACAACGCTGTTGAAAGAGGTAACGGTCAAGGCCGACCGAATACGTGAGCAAGGTGATACCATTACCTATAATGTCGGTAGCTTCGCACAACATCAAGACCGCTCCATCGGCGATGTGCTGAAACGTATGCCGGGTATCAACGTGGAGCAATCCGGCAAAATACAGTATCAGGGCGAGGATCTCAACAAGTTCTATATCGAAGGTTCCGACCTGCTCGGCGGCAAATACGGTATTGCAACCAACGGCATAAGCTATGAGGAAGTGGGGGCGGTCGAGGTCATGGAGAACCACCAGCCGATGCAGGTGTTGTCGGGTATATCATTCTCCGACAAGGCGGCTATCAATCTCAAACTGAAAAACAAGGCAAAAGCGACATGGACTTTCCACGGCGATGCCGGCGGCGGCTACTCATGGCAGCCTGAAGGTGTCATTTGGGATGGAGAGCTGTTCGCAATGGCTGTAATGCCCAATTTTCAGAGTATAACGACATTCAAGACAAACAACATCGGCGAAGACCTGTCGGCACAGGCCACTGACTTCTTCGCTTCGCGCCGTGGAACAGACCTTAGCCGTTATGTGAGTGTATCACTCCCCGGAGTACCCAATCTCAGCCGGAAACGCACACTGTTCAACCGCTCGGCACTCGTTTCAACCAATGCACTCTGGGAACTCGGACGCGGTGAGTTCAAGGCACAGATAGATTATTCTTTCAACCGCGTTGCGGCAGAAGATGCAAACGTAACGACCTACTTTCTCAACGATGGCAACCGTGTCGTTACCGAAGACCGCAACGGTGTTGACCGCTCGCACTCCCTGTCAGGCAAGTTCATCTATGAGCTTAACCAAAAGACTGCGTTTATCAACAACACTCTGAAAACAAACATCGACCGGGATGATGTGCGTCTCGGCGTCACAGGTTCACTGCCCAACGACCAGACGACATCGCTCCCCAACTATTACGTCGGTAACGATTTCAAAATCATCAAGCGTTTCAACGGCTCATCGACGAAGTCGCTTGGCTCTGCCAAGAACCACCTTGTAACTTTCATCAGCAAAAACGAATGGGAGTCATTGCCACAGACGCTTTCCGTGTCAATAAATGACGGAATTATGCGTCAGCAGGTCAAGGACCATGCTTTTTACACAAACGAGAGTGCTGCATACGCCTTCTCAGTCAAGGGCATCACAATCAGTCTTGAAGGAGGCATCAAGGGTTATTTCCGCACACTCAACACAAAATTGCCCGATATGCCTGATGAAATACCCGGTGAGACGACGAATGTACTGAACACAAACTATTTCACGGCATATGCCACCCCTAAATTCGAGTATTGGGTGAAGCGCGTCAACCTCACTCTAAATGCTCCCGTCAGTTTCGCTCACTATACCTTCGACAAAGCACTTGCCAACCGTAGCGAGGCTTATTTCTCACCGTCACTAAGTATGAACTGGAAACCGAACAACCGTTTCGAGTTCAGAGTAAGCGGTGGCACAGGTCGTTCGCCGATGGATCTCAATATGATTCAGCCCGGTTATGTGATGACTAACTACCGCTCGTTCCGTCGCGGTGTTGATGATTTCTATAATACCTCCTCTCAACGTGTATCCGGCAGCATTTCTTACAAACATACCCGTCGCGGAGTGTTCGCCAACGCTTTCGTATTGCAGTCATGGAGCCACCGACCTTACACACTGATGCAGCAGCTTTACGGCGATTATGTGGTATATTCATATACCGATGCCAATAGCGACGGTCAGATGCTAATGGCAAGCGGCAACATCGGAAAAACTCTCGACTTCATGCGTGGCAGTGCAAACATCAACGGTTCGTTCAGCCGCAATGAATCTCATCTAATTTCAGAGAATACCAACGTCAATTCAGTAGGCACATCATGGTCGGTCGGTGCAAAAATTAACGGTGCACCCCTCCGCTGGCTCAGTCTCGACTACCGATTCGAGTGGGCATCGAGTCGTCTAACCATGAACGGGACAAACGCGTCGTGGCTCAGTAACATGGAGAATGAGCTACTGCTCAACATAATGCCCCACCGCAAATGGGAATGGCACATAAGCGGCGAACACTACCGCAACGAACTGACTGCCGACCAATTCAAAAACGTGTTTCTGCTTGACACCAAGATAATCTACAAACTCAGCAAGCGACTGGAGCTATCCGCCTCGTTGAGCAACATCTTCAATCAACGCACATACAACTACACTACATACAATCAGCTAACTTCCTTCGAAAGCCAACGCCGGCTTCGAGGCCGCGAGTTGCTAATTACAATCTCATTAAGAAAATGAACAGACTAATAACATCAATTATCGTGTGCTTTGTGGCGATAGCTGCAATGGCACAGACAGCTGACATCGAGGTCAGCTACAACTACAAGCATTTCCATCGTAGCGGCAAAGAACAAAACCATCAGATGATTTTGCTTGCCAATCCCACATATTCCAAATTTTACAATCCGATTACTGAATATCTCGATTCGCTCGAATCAACTCCGGAAGGTAAGGATGTGTATAATCAAATGAAGATGGCTGCTTTCACTTCCGGAAATATAAAAGATGTGCCTTCTCGTGTAATCCCGATGTATGTTTTCAAACAAAAAAACGGAAATACAGAAGTCTTTGATGGCAACGTAGCCTCGATGTTCAAATATACAGAACCATACGAAAGCCAGGCATGGGAAATCTGTGACTCAACCAAAAATATACTTGGTTATGATTGCATTATGGCATGTGCAGACTATCACGGCAGACATTGGACCGTCTGGTTTTCGCCTGATATCCCTGTTCAAGACGGACCGTGGAAATTGTCGGGTTTGCCCGGCCTTATCCTTGAAGCCGGTGAAGATTCAGGGCAACATCTGTTTACGGCAACAGGCATCAACGCTACGAAAAAGCAAATAACGCCAAATCTCGGAGCTGACCATTACGAAAAGACAGACCGTATTTCGATGCTCAAAGAACTTCGAAAATTTGAAGACAATCCCGAAGCTGCTCTTGGAGCCTCATTGGGAGTACAAATTAAAGCAAGAGGTGGTATAAGCACAAATTCCGACCTTGATTTCCTTGAAACTGATTATCGTTAAACAACAACTCATACAATATGGGAACCTCGGCAGTGATGTCGGGGTTTTCTTTTGGAGTTGCGACACCGCTGCCATCCTTTTGTAAACACAGGTTGCCCTGCCCCGGGATGTCCTCATTTTTTTCAATTCACAAAATAATATTACTTAGAGCTATTTCGTGGCTTAATGCTGAAAAAAACAGAAAAAAACAGCATTGTCATCGAAATATTCTTTAACTTTTCGATTTTAAAAACTAATTTTGTAGAATTGAACACTATGGGCTCAGCCCATCAAACCGGAATTGTCAATGCAGAAAGTAAAGCCTAAAAAAGCCCTCGGCCAGCATTTTCTGACCGATCTGTCAGTAGCCGGGCGAATAGCCTCGACTCTGGATGACTACAACGGACTGCCCATTATCGAGGTCGGTCCGGGGATGGGTGTGCTGACGCGGTTTCTGCTTGAAAACGGACATGACATAAAAGTTGCTGAGATCGATAGTGAAAGCGTCGGCTATCTCCAGGCGAATTTCCCCGAACTTGCTGCCGAGGGCAGAATCCTCGAATGCGATTTTCTGAAAACTGACCTGAACAGAGTGTTTCCAGGCGACAGGCCATTCTGTGTCATAGGCAACTACCCTTACAACATCTCTTCGCAAATATTTTTCCATGTCCTTGAATATAAAGACAGAGTGGTCTGCTGCTCCGGCATGCTCCAACGAGAGGTTGCAGAGCGGCTGGCGGCCGGTCCTGGCACGAAGGCGCGCGGCATACTGAGCGTGCTTCTTCAAGCGTGGTACGATGTTGAATATCTGTTCACAGTCAGCGAGACTGTGTTCAATCCTCCGCCAAAGGTGAAAAGCGGCGTGATTAGGATGACCCGAAATGCGACAACCGATCTCGGCTGCAATGACAAACTATTCAAGACCGTTGTCAAAACCACATTCGGCCAACGCCGCAAGACTATACGCAACTCTATCCGCGGGTTGCTCCCTTCCGGCGCATCGATCCCGGACAATCCGCTTATGGCAATGCGTCCGGAACAGCTTTCCGTTAAACAATTCGTTGAACTGACTAATTTGATTGCCGCATCACGTACGGCCGACGAGCAATGAAAGAATATACAACCGAATATCTCGAACACATCCGCAAGATCATCAACGAGCGCGATGAAGAAGCGGCCCGCAAGGAACTCTCCGAGCTCCACCCGGCCGACATTGCCGAACTGTATCAGGAACTGGACCTAGAAGAAGCGGAATACCTCTACAAGCTGCTTGACGACAGCGTAGCCGCCGATGTCCTGATGGAACTCGATGAGGATGACCGCCGCAAACTCCTTTCGACAATGCCTGCCGAAGAGATTGCCAAGCAGTTTATCGACCATCTTGACACAGACGATGCCGTAGATATCATTCAGGAACTCGATGAAGAGGACCGCGATGAGATTCTTTCACACATCGATGATGTTGAGCAAGCCGGAGACATTATCGACCTTCTGAAATATGACGAAGACACGGCCGGCGGTTTGATGGGTACGGAAATGATCGTGGTCAACGAGAACTGGAGCATGCCCGAGTGTATCAAGGAAATGCGCATGCAGGCAGAGGAGCTTGACGAGATCTATTATGTCTATGTGGTTGACAACGATGAAAAGCTCCGTGGCATTCTTCCTTTGAAAAAGCTCATCACAGATCCATCGGTTTCCAAGATAAAACACGTGATGACAGTGGATCCGGTAGCGGTAAAAGCCGACACTCCGATTGATGACGTGGCTCTCGACTTTGAGAAATACGACCTTGTAGCAATGCCGGTGGTCGATTCCATCGGACGTCTGTTGGGACGGATCACGGTCGATGACGTCATGGATCAGGTGCGCGAATCATCAGAACGCGACTATCAGTTGGCATCCGGTCTTTCAAGCGATGTGGAGACTGACGACACACTGTTTACACAAACCAAAGCACGTCTGCCCTGGCTTCTTATCGGCATGATAGGCGGCATCAGCAACTCCATAATTCTCAGAAACTTTGAAAGCGGATTTGCTATGGATCCGGCATTAGCCCTGTTCATTCCGCTTATCGGCGGCACGGGTGGAAATGTCGGCACACAGTCTTCGGCAATCGTGGTTCAAGGCCTCGCCAACGGCTCTCTCGATCTGCGCAACTCGGCCAAGCAACTATTCAAAGAACTTGGCATAGGAATTATCAACGGCTGCATCATCTCGCTTCTGGTGCTGGCCTACAACTACTTCTTTGGGGGAATCAGCATGGCGACCACGCTGTCTGTCTCGCTCTCGCTTATGTCAGTGGTGATTTTTGCATCCGTGTTCGGCACATTCGTTCCGCTCACGCTCGAACGCTTCAAGATTGACCCGGCACTTGCAACAGGCCCTTTCATCTCCATCACCAATGACATCATCGGCATGGTCATCTATATGTGTATCAGCACGCTCCTGATCTTCAACCTAAACTGACAGCCGACAATATTCCAAAAATCCACGCGCCAATAGGCCGGGCTATTCTGCATCAGGAATCAAGGCGGAGAGTGCGGGAAAGATGAAGCCCGGGGCGATTGTGGAGCGTAAAAGCGGAGGCTGAAGCTGTCTGCTCGGAAATGTAATGAATGTGGTATCGCTCCGGAGCAAGGAAGTCAAGAGTGAAAAGAGCCGTATTGACCGGCAGTCCGCCTGATTTCTCCACCAAACGCTCCTCAATGGTGACATCATAGCCGACAACACTAATGGCAAGGCTTACGGCGCCGGCATCTGTCATCCCGGAAAGGCCGCGGCGCGTCAAAAGGACATTTCCGTTGTCAAGACATTCCATTATGATTGTCGGCCCAAAGGCAGAATCGTCATCGGACGCCTCCACTCCACCGTCGAAATCGCAAAGCACCCCGCCGAGAAGATACTGCCGCGCTTCGCCTTTTGACGAAGGCTTGACACACAATGCGATAACTGCCGCAGCCGCAACCGCCGCCATCACATACATTTCAACCGATGACAATACAAGAAGCATCAACATGGCAGCAAATTTACAACAACACCGCAAAAAACGCCGCTATTATAACATATTTTTCATATTGGTTTTGTAAATTTGCAGTCAGTTAAACATTTACAACCACTATCTACAAAAAAATACCGCCATGACTGTAGTTGACCGTTTTCTTCAATATGTGAAATTCGATACGCAGAGTGATGAACTGACCAACATGACCCCATCGACTCCGGGCCAGATGGTCTTTGCACAGCATCTTGAAAAAGAATTGCGCGAGATGGGACTGGCAAACATATCTCTTGATGATAACGGCTACCTGATGGCTACACTTCCCGCCAACTGCGGACGCACGGATGTGCCAACGATCGGATTCATCGCCCACCTGGACACATCGCCCGACATGAGCGGCCGCCACGTTTCGCCCCGAATAGTCGAGAAGTATCCGGGCGGTGATATTGTGCTGAACGCCGAAAAGAATATAGTGCTTTCTCCCTCAGAATTTCCGGAGCTGGAGCATTATATCGGGCAGGATCTTATAGTCACCGACGGCAATACGCTGCTTGGCGCTGACGACAAAGCCGGCATTGCTGAAATCATAACGGCAATAGACTATCTCAAGAACCATCCGGAGATAAAACATGGCGACATCCGCATTGCATTCAACCCTGACGAAGAAATTGGAAAAGGTGCGCACAAATTTGACGTGGCGCGTTTCGGTGCTGACTGGGCCTATACAATGGACGGCGGGGAAATAGGAGAACTCGAATATGAGAATTTCAACGCTGCAGTTGCCAAAGTGACTTTCGCCGGCCGCAACGTGCATCCCGGCTACGCAAAACATAAAATGATAAATTCAATCCGCATAGCCAACCAATTTGCAATAATGCTCCCGCGCTGGGAGACTCCGGAACACACCGAAGGCTACGAAGGGTTCTATCATCTTATCTCCATAGAAGGAACGGTCGAGAAAACCACCCTGACCTACATTATCCGCGACCACGATAGCGACCGTTTCGAGCGACGCAAAAAAGAGTTCGAACATCTGACGCGCAAGATCAATAAAGAATTCCCGGGCGTTGCATCGCTTGAAATCAAGGATCAGTACTACAACATGCGTGAGAAAATCGAACCGGTGAAACACATAATCGACATAGCCATCAAAGCGATGGAAAATGCCGGCGTAACACCGAAAGTGGTTCCCATCCGCGGCGGAACAGACGGAGCGCAACTATCTTTCATGGGGCTGCCATGTCCCAACATTTTTGCCGGCGGACTGAACTTCCACGGCCGCTATGAATTCGTTCCTGTTCCCTCGATGGAAAAAGCCAGCGATGTCATAGTGAAAATCGCGCGTCTCGTAGTTGAGCGATAAGCCGACAGAGAGGATGCCCACTCTTATTGTCATCACAGGCCCAACCGGATCGGGCAAAACAGCGTTGGCCATCGATGTTGCGCGGCGGCTGGATTGCCACATTCTCTCAGCAGATTCGCGTCAGATCTACCGCGGCATCCCAATCGGCACAGCCGCACCTACACCCGAACAGCTTGCCGCCGCACCACATCACTTTATCGGCATGCTTGAACTTGACCGATATTACAGTGCCGCCCAATACGAAACTGACGTAATGGGGCTGCTTCCCGAGCTATGGCGCACGTCAGACTATGCCGTGATGTGCGGAGGATCGATGATGTATATCGATGCTGTCACCCGAGGGATAGACGATCTGCCGACAATCAGCAACGCCATCCGTCAATATGCCACCTCGCTATATACCGAACATGGCATCGAACGACTTCGCGAAGAACTTGCCAAACTCGATCCCGACTACCTTGCCATCGCAGATCAGAATAATCATAAACGTCTGATCCATGCAATTGAAATAACACTTGAAGCCGGCAGACCGTACTCATCATTGCGCACCGGAAAAATCAAAGAACGACCATTCCGCATTATCAAGACAGCGATTGACTATCCGCGCCAGCAATTGTTCGACCGGATCAACCGCCGTGTAGAGCAGATGATTGCCGATGGACTGGAAGAAGAAGCCCGCTCAGTCTATCATCTGCGGAATCTCAACTCGCTCAACACCGTCGGGTTCAAAGAAATGTTTGCCATGTTTGACGGCATTATGGATCGCCCAACGGCCATAGCGCGCATTCAGAAAAACACACGCGTCTATGCAAAAAAACAACTCACCTGGCTTCTCCAGCGTCCCGACACAATCAATCTCCCCCCCGCCGCAACAGCCTCCGACGTCATATCATTACTTTAACGCCCGCGTGTTTTCCGCTTCGGAATCAATAAGGAACTCCAAATCATCATCGGTAAGTCCCGATGCATCACGCACATTGTCTTCGTACGTCCTTATCTCTTATAACCACTTCCGCCACAAGATGGGCAAGTTTGATGCGGTACAGGTTGTGCGTGTCTGTTGCGGCTGGAAACTATGATTGCGAAAAGTATTCGGGTAATCTTCATGTATAGAGTAATAGATTGTATTTCTTTCCGAACT
>CAYTLU010000072.1:0-5915 GCA_964438665.1 uncultured Bacteroides sp. | reverse complement strand
ACCCCCGGAGCCTCTCAGCTCATCGGTTTTCAAGACCGGCGCATTCGACCACTCTGCCACCTTTCCGAGCGCAAAAGTACAATAAAAATCCTTTCCTCCAAAATTTTCCGCGACTATTTTTGTCAAGATCGCAAAATATCTTTTGTTACCGCAACTTTCGCAGAGGGGCAATATAGCACGTGGCCGAAACGACGATCGGCCGCCGGCAATTCACCGAGCCTGCGGTGACAGCCGTGAGTATCGGAGATATGCAGATTATCTGACAACGATTTCTATCCCGTCGATAGTCTACGAGGTCGTTGCGATGCGAGAGCGCAACGACCTCGCCTATGTCGAGCGAAGCAAAGTCGGAATCCTTTTATCGGACTCACGTTAAGATTAATATTCGTATGCACCTATATCGATAACATTATTGGATATTCGAGGATTACCCGCAATATCGTAAGGAACGTCATCTGTCGGATATAAAATATTGGCTCCTGCATCGATGCACGAAGATCCTGCGCTCAAACTCCAATCGGCATTATTCCAGTCGGATATTCCGACGGAAGAGACAGGAGCGACGAATCGCACAGAACTGTTGTCTGCATTTTTTACATATTTACAATACTCTTGTGTTATTATTCCGTCGCTTGATCCATTATATCTTTCTATTAAATCATTATTCCAAATGATGCAGTTATAGAGTTGAGTATTGCCGCAGGCAGCGATAGCATAATTATCATTGCTGGCAAACGTCGTATTTATGAATTCGCCCCGGTGGTCGCATCGCGCTCCGTATTCGTTGTTTGCAATCACACAGTTTATAGCTCGTATATATCCCTCGCTATAAATTGTATAGCCGCTTTCATTACCTTGCAGACAGCAATTGACTAATGTAACGACTCCATTACTCGACACATTAATAACTCCCTCGTAATCGGCTACTTTATTATTTTGGATAAAACAATTTTCAATTATGCAACTTGTTTCCCGGCACGATACGTTGATCACACTGTATGTGTTATTGAGTATCTCGCTATTGCGTAGGCACGCGTAATCACGTAAATGTATGGCGTCTCCGCCACCATTATGATTGGCAATCTTAAAACCGTCTATTACGGTTTCTTGTGTGTAGACATCGCATTTTATGGCTGTAACAGAGGTGCGACTATTGACATTGCGGTTGTTTAAACTTGTCTCCGAACCGGTAAATCCGCCGTATATATGGATGCCATTAGCAGGTGATATTACTTCATTGTAAGTCCCGATAGACACCCATATCTGTTGCCCTTGCGTTGCACAACTTACGGCATTGCCAATCGTACGCTTCGCCTGCATCCATGATGATCCGTCATTACTGTCGTTACCAGATTGTGAGACATATACAATATCCGTCGGAGTAGGCTCCTCCGCTATATTTAAAGTGGTGAATGATCCGCTTGCGCCATATGCAATGCCGAGTGCATTTATTGCATACGGGACAATATAATATTTAGTTGACGCTTCAAGCCCGCTGATATTTGAACTGAATTGGTTGTTGTTGGCACGCGATGTGGATTTGATTCCATTATCAATAGTAGGATTGGGAGATAACCCATATACAAATCCGCACTCGGTAACCGATGCACTTCCTTGGTCGGTTATACTGCTCTCGACACGAGCCGAAGAAGATGTAATGTTGGAGATTGTTACTCCGGACAATTCTGCTAATCGTTCATTGGATTTAAACACCTCTAACAAGATATCTACTTGTACCGACTTTCCAGTTTGTACATGGATGCCAGTTTTGCTATTGTTGTGATAATTACGTTTGGTTACTTGGATTGAATATTCTCCTGCGGCCAATCCTCGAAATATATAGGTACCATCGCTGCCCGTAGTAATGGCTTCTCCTCCCGGTTGCAAAACTACATTGCAGCCTTGTATCGGAATCCCTGAATCGGCATCTGTTATCGTCCCATAAATGGCTCCAATTGTGGCCGAAGTCTCATACAATAAAAGATCGGCACGACTTTCACTGCCTGGCATAACGGTGATGTTCTTGGTATTTGTAGTATATCCGGTTTTGCTGGCCTGTATAGTATGTTGTCCGCCTTCGATATTTGCAAAGTGAAAAGAACCGTCGCTGCCCGTAGTTGTCGACAACCCCGTCGGGTTCAATAAAACGTTACAGTTATTAAGCGGTTTCCCAGTTTGTGCATCTTGAACCGTACCGTAAATACTGCCTGTCGTGGCTACCATTCGCTCGGTGCATGCCGAAAGTAAAACCGATATTATAGCAAGATATAATAATCGCTTCATATCAAAAGTTTGTGTTAAAATTAAAAATTCATATTAAAGGCTACGCCTTGTGCGGTGGCATCGGCATACGGGGCGACTCGCACTTTTTTGTATCGTTTGGCTCCTTTCGCCGTTAATGCATCTACGATGTTCCAGACGTATATTGCTCCTGCGGCAGCAATGCAGCCGTTGCGGATATGACGGTAGGTAGTCGATTTGTCTTGATACGCTTCTCTCAGATTCATATTGCTCTCAATCATAGCCTTATTGTAGTAGCTGTTGCTTTGGTTGTGGCAAATGACTATACCGATTACACTGGTGGCTTCGAGAGCAAGAATCACAACACCCTTTGCCGTGTTGCGCTTATACATCTGTCCCCAGCCAGGAATAATCGCTGAGCGCCAAAGTGCCGCACCTTTGTAATCCGTCGTCAGTTCAATCTTGTCGAAAACCACCTGATTGGAATCGTGAGCGACCTCGAAAAGGATATTGTATCCCATTTTATCCGCATACTCGTCCACAATTTCAAATGCCGTTTTGAACGAATCGAAATCGAGTCGATAGGAAGAGTTCAATGATGTATGTTCCGAGAGTTTTTCGTTTTGGGTTTCGATCAGGGTTCTCATGATGTCGGTACCTTGTACCGTTACGCCATGACTTCTGGCAATATCGCCGATAAGTCCTGCAATTGCATCCTGTCTGGCTTCGTATGGTGTCGCGCCATAACCTTGTGTAACTTTAAAATAATATGAGTTGTTGCTTTGATCGGGAAAAATTCCTCGCAGCCAAGGCGGCCGCTTATCGGCTATTGCCTGACCGGATAATCCGATCAGGCAAAAAAGTGTCAATATATATCGTCTCATTTTAGCGTTTCAATAGTCTAATTAATAATAACAACCAATAACATAGGCAGAAGGTGCCATAATTTATCGGACAAGAATACGAATATGTTGCATGCAGCGATCTCTGCATTGGATTGATGCAATTGCAACATAATCGTTAATTTTTATTGTCATCGAATCCCTCTTGAACAAATTGCGAAATTTCTTGGGCATATTTCTGAGCAGCTTGCGTCTCTTCAAGAGCTCGCTGCATAGCACGGATACGAGCCTGTGAGGCCTTCTCTTCATTGACGATGAAATAGACCCTGTACTGTTTCTTTTTCCCATTCTCTTTTACGACGGAAAAACTCTCTGTCAGCACCCCTTTGATTTCGGCCTGCACCAATCGTTCGTAGGCAGCGTACATCTTGTCGAATTCGCCATCCATATCGGATTGGTCGATATTTATGTCCGATACAATGCGGCCTTTCAGTGTCGATCCGGCCAGATTTGCATAGGTTATCAATGCATTATTGTAGGCAACCTGCCGGCAGGCATTGATTGACAGCCCTTGCGAACACTCTCCTGATAATTCGGTATTGTTTTCATCTTTCAAATTTTCGTAATGCTCCAAAAGGGCTACTTCCAGAGTTTTTGCACTACCGGATATTTTCCAGCCTTCGCTGCGAAACTCCTTGACTTTGGACTTATACATTTTATCATACGCCTTATCCAGTTTCTTGTTTTGAGCGTCGGCATTGGTTGTTACGCCGATAATTGCCGCAACAAATAGGAAATAAAATAGTTTTTTCATAGTGAATTGGTTTTTAATTGGTTTATTAATAAATCATTTAATACTGCGTTATAACCTCTTATCAACGTAGCATACCACGTTGCGAAATTATCGGGCATGGAGAGCCACGACAACCGATATCTTGCGGTCGACTAAGGCAACTCCTTGAAAGGGACGCCCCCCGCCGATCGTTGCCGCAATCGAAAATCCGAGTTCGCAGCCATTGGAAAAACTTCATACTACTATTACGTTTCTTACTATGTGTATAAAATAAAAGTGCGGAACCTGCTGTTTCCCATACAAACAACAGGTACCGCCAAGCACCTCGTACACATATATGGATAAACAAGCAGTCCGCACCTATAATAGGATATGCGAACTAAGCTTATTCTTCCCTTGTGTACTCTCGACCTTTCTTGGAAAGGCCGAAACAAAATTGGCGGTTTTGTTGTTCAGGGAATCCTAAGATTCACGTATCTTGCAAGTCTCTTGCAGACTTGCACAACAAAGATACTAATTCCGCATGAAAATCCAAAAGCTTGGACTGCTTTTTATCCTGTCGCAAAGGTAATTCGACATGACAATTGCGCCAAATTCATTACGGTGCATTACGGTACACAGATCTTCTGTAGCCTGTTTTTGGCAATTTTTTCGTATCTTTACGTTCGCATGGTACATTCCAAAGAACATATTGACCGATTGAAACGTGCCACCATCGAACGTTTCGGGCACACGCTCGATTCGCCGACTGACTACGACATGCTGTCTGCGGATATTAAGCAATGTACTGGTGAGACGATAAGCTCTGCTACGTTGAAGCGGTTGTTCGGCTATCTCAAACCTTCTACGGCACCGCGTCCATCGACCCTCTCTGTGTTGGCCCGTTATGTCGGTTGCACAGGTTGGAGTGACTTTTGCCGTATGCAGCAAGAGGTATCCATAGAAGAGCCTGCCTCATTACGTCGCAGAACGTTCATACGCCGGGGAGCCATAGAAGTCGGGATAATTTTAGTATTTGTTATCATTACAATCCTTATTGGAACAAAACGTATGGAGCCGATAGCTGGTCCTCGTATACAATATATCCATGATACTGTTTATATCGAGCGTATGGTCGAAATAAAGGATACGATCTCCAGTATTTTGACTGATGAACATCGGCGTTACGAGTTGGCTCTCCGGTATTGTATTGGGGAGGCGAAGCGGCAATGTGATTCGGTCCGGGCGCGTCGGTTGCAAATGGATATTATTACCTACAAGAATTATGTGGATAGTGCCTATTTTGTAATTGTCTTCGATTATATGGACAAGGTAGTCAAACGGCGGGTGTCAGAGGATTTTTATGGAGATAGTTTGCTGATTATGCGTTATGGGAATGATATTTTCGCTCAATGCAGAGAGGTTTGTATTGAATTGATGAGAGAAATTCCGGTAGATGAATTAACTGCTGCTCAAAATGATCACCTGCAAAATCCAGTGGGGCGATAAAAATATTTAGGCGAAAATTGCTTTAAGTCTGAATATGAAGAACGGGATGCTCCTCACGTCGCGGAACTGATTTCTTTCTCTCCATTTGTTCCTTTTTGCTTTCCCATAACACAAATGTAAGACTTTTTTACCCTCCGTCCCACCGACTTTTGCGGGTGAGCCGGTATGCCAAAGCAATGTATAGTTGCTCTAATTCAAGAACTTATTTTGCGAAATTACTGAATTATATCATTCATTTTTTACAATTAGTTTAGAAATTCAAATATCGCGGCGACATACAATATAATACAAAACAAATCAGCCTATTCGTTTGCATTCTTAGCGAGAAATTACTACTTTTGCGGCGATTCAATCAAGACCTGCCAAAACCTGCGCATGCAGGCATGTACGATAAAATTCCATACTCAAAGCCGGAGGATTACGCCCCGGCTCTGGGAGGTAGAGTATGGAATTTTATATAATGCTCTTGATTGAATCGCAACCGGGGTCGGGGATTTTTTTATAACACTGACCTGTATGCAAGAGATTTCTAAATGCAAATTTGAAGCCGG
>CAYTLU010000071.1:0-2215 GCA_964438665.1 uncultured Bacteroides sp. | reverse complement strand
CTCGAAAAGGGCAAGACAAGTTTGCCGCGACAATCTTCCTTTTTTCAGACAAGCATAAAAAAGAGTATTGCCTTGCAAACCCTTGTCGGCTAACGTGCCGGGAGGCACTGATGTGTCAGCCGCATATTCTGCAATGTCCTGACTTCGTCAACGTGTCACCCAAAATGATTCTTCAAAAAGGGGTGCAATGCGTTGATGGCGTTTCATGAGCATAGTTCTGGAGATTGTCTGTTTGTTTTGTGGCAGGGTCATCTGTATCGTCACGATGGTCTGCGCAAGTGCCAGCACTTTGTCTACACTCATATTGATGCCAGCCTGCTTCAGCAGTCGCTCGAGTTCCTTGTATACTTTGAGAGCTACAAAGCAGATACAGATATGTGCCTCAATGCGCCGCCGTGTGAAGTGGAACATCGGACGTATCTCGATTTTGGATTTGGATATTCTGAAAGCCCGTTCCACATGCCATAAGTTGTGATAGGCGGCATACACCTGTGAAGCCGGTATGTCGGTATTGGTGAGATAGCCTTTCAGTCCGTCCCATTTTGCGTCTGATTCAAGTTTGTCGTAATCAATGGATACTTTTACATCACCCTCCATCGAGAGGAACTTGTTGTAACCACGCCTGTTGATGTGCTCCTTGGAAAGTGTGCCCCTGCGGTATGCCTTTTCAAGTCTGCGGATCCCTTTTTCACGGTTATAGGCGTCCTTGCGGGCGCGGTCGGCGGTATATCCCACCAGCAGCCGTTTGCCCTCTCCCTTGTCGTATTCGACCATCTGACAGTCATTCTTAGGCTGGCTCAGTATCCATTCCTTTATCTTCTTGTTTTCGGTCTTTATCTTCGCTCCGATGATATATTTGTAGCCGTTGGCCTCAAGGTCGGCGATATTGTCGCCGTTCATCAGGCCGGAGTCCGCCACAACGATAAAATCCTCCAATTCATATTTGCGGACAAATTCGGTCACTACCGGAAGCATCGTATGCCCCTCGTACTTGTCGCCCTCATGGATGCAATAAGCCAGCGGATAACCGCCGAGGCTCACTAACAGCCCCAGTATGATCTGCGGGTTCTTGTGCCGCCCCTCCTTGGAGAACCCGCTCTTGCGCAGCTCGTCCTCATAATCCGCCTCAAAATAGAGTGTGGTCACGTCATAGAACAATACCCCGATGTGGCCGCCCAATATCCTTCGGGTATGTTCGACGCTTATATCCTGAACTATCCGGTGCTGGCTGTCGCTTAGTTTATCCAGGTAACGGTAAATCTTCGACAGGCTTACATCGTCATCAAAATGGTTCTTCAGATACTCCACCGTAGCCGACTTGCTCGCGGGGTAAGACAGACGCGCCTTTACCAGTTTACGGAATATCTCATCTTCGATGCGGTTGAATCCGACATTGTCAAACACGCGGTCAAGTATCAGATCCGCACCGTCGATGGTGATATTGGTTATGTTGGACAGAAGCAGCTCAGCATTCATCAGCTCCTGCTCACATCTCTTGCGTTCATCGCCGAACAGGTCTAGGCGCGGATGCCTGCGCTGCTGCTCCCGGTCAATCCACATTCGGCCCTGACTGACTAAGGCATCAACATCTTCATCTGATTTGGCTATACCAATTGTAACGAGCTCATTCATTTTGCCGTTGATTTTCTCTACGACTATGACACCGATATTGCCCGACGGATATTTCTTCTTTCTGACATACATTTATGCTCCGTGTCACCCTAAAATGGGTGACACGAAATTACAAAAATCTAAGCATTAAGCAATTATAAAATACGTCATTTTTGAGTGACGAAGTCAGGAGTCCGGATTCGTTTGATTCGGAATCGGGGTTGATTATTTTGTCGGTCATAATCTCAATAATTAAGGTGCAAATTTAATGTTTTTTTGTTAATTCTTTTATTTCACAGCTAACTTCTGATGTATGTTAGTGTCCGGATTTGTAATTGAAAGTGTATATATTCCTTTCGGGAAAGTGTCGAGGCTTACTTGAAAAGTGTGTGTATCTGTTTGCTGCGTGTGTATTTTCATTCCGCTCATGGAATATATATTAACGTTTGTTTCCGCTGTTACTGAAGGTATTGTACATTCAATTATGTTGCCGGGCAGATATTTTATCATAATTTTGTCGGCATCGGGATGTGTTATTCCCACTTGTGTATTTGAGAGTATGTACTTTATGCCGTTGTAGGCGTTTATATTTCCGACTCCGGCA
>CAYTLU010000070.1:0-3254 GCA_964438665.1 uncultured Bacteroides sp. | reverse complement strand
AAAAATGCTTGAGTTAAAGAAAAAATTAGGACAGCCGATTGTTACAACTGATGGCAAAGGCAATCCTATAGTCATAACTGCGGAAGAAGCTGAGAAATTAGTTGGCGATGACTAATCTCGTTGAAGTGCAATACGCTTAGACCGGCAAATCAAGCAATACCGATGCACTCGGTATGCGTGAAAAAGCAAGTGGATGGGATGATTTTTGGGAGGGGGAATGGGCGGAATTAAAGGAAAAAGCGTAACTTTGTGGAACAAAAACAGAGTTTATGAGTACGCATGAATTTGAAATGGTGGCCAAGACTTTCCAGGGTCTTGAAGATGTATTGGCAGAGGAACTTCTCAGTCTGGGGGCGAAGAATGTTGAACCGGGCCGGCGCATGGTGTCGTTTGAAGGCGATCTCGCCATGCTCTACAAAGCCAATTTCTGCTGCCGGACGGCGCTGCGCATACTGAAACCCATTTATAAGTTCACCGCTACAAATCCTGATGAACTCTATTCGATGGTAAAGGAGTTTGACTGGAACTCCGTGCTATCTCTAGACAAGACATTCGCCATCGATACCGTGGCCAATTCCGATGACTTCACCCATTCGCGCTATGTCACCTACCGGGTAAAAGACGGAATCGTTGACTGGTTTCGCGACAAATTCGGGCCTGAAAGCCGGCCGAAAGTCCGCCTCCAGGATGCCGATGTGCTGATCAACGTACACATAGCCGGGGATCGTGTCACCATATCGCTTGATTCGTCAGGCGAATCACTCCATAAGCGCGGCTGCCGCGTGGCACAGACAGACGCCCCCATCAACGAGGTGCTTGCCGCCGGCATCATTCTGAAAAGCGGCTGGCGCGGCGACTGTCCGCTGGTAGATCCAATGTGCGGTTCAGGGACATTCCTGATCGAAGGAGCGCTGATAGCCGCCGGCATCAATCCGGGTGTCTATCGCCGCCGGTTTGCATTCGAGGCTTGGCCCGATTTTGACGCAGACCTTTTCGATGAGATATATAATGACGACAGCGCTGAACGGACGTTTGAACATAAAATCTACGGCTGCGACATTTCCCCGAAAGCCGTTGCCATCGCCCAACAGAACATCAAAAGCGCAGGTGTAGGCAAATATATCGACCTTCAGATAAAGCCGCTTTCGCAATGGGAGGAAGCGCCTGAGAACGGCATACTGATCACCAACCCGCCCTACGGCGAACGCATAAGCGCAGAAGACATGGATGGGCTATACGCAATGATCGGATCGAAACTCAAACATGTGTTCAAAGGCTATCATGCATGGATAATCGGCTACCGTGAAGATTATTTCCGCAAGATAGGGCTGAGTCCATCGACAAAATTACCGATGCTGAACGGCTCATTGGAATGCGAGTTGCGCGAATACATCATTTTTGAGGGCGACTATAAGAACTTCCGTCGCGAAGGCGGCTCTATCCGTCACGAAAAAGCGCCGAAAGCCGAACACCCGAAGAAATTTCGCCGCGAATCGGACGCCAAATGGCGTGACGATGCACGCCGTGACGGTTTTGGCGGCCGAAAAGCCAAAAGCGAAGGTTTCCGCAAGGAAGAGTATCCGAAACGAAGCGGCCGGAAGTCAGAGACACCACGCTTCAATAATCATAATAGACCGATCGAAACAGAGACTGTCCCATCTGAAAATCCATTGGCCGGACGCCGCAATGAACAAGCATTGAAAAGCCTTATCGGCAAAGAACCGGAACTGCCGCGCACAGACGGACCGATGATGCGTCCGCGGCGCGGATGGAAAAAAGGAGGCAATCAAAACAGATCCGACAATGAATAAAAAAGTGACACCGGATATAATATATGTTGGCGTCGATGACATCGGCATACGGCTGTTTGAGAGGCAATATCCCCTTGAACATGGGATGAGCTATAATTCCTACGTGATTCTCGACGAGAAAATTGCAGTCACGGACTCCGTGGAGGGCGGACATGGAGAGCAATGGATCCGTCAAATCGAAGAAGCGACCAAAGGCCGGCAGCCAGACTATCTGATTGTACACCATATGGAGCCGGACCATTCGGCATGCATCGACATGGCAGTCAGACAATGGCCCGACATAAAAATCATCGCCTCATCAAAAGCCATAGCCATGATGCGGCAATTTTTCCCCGGAGAAACATTCCCGGACAATGCCGAAGCCATAAAAGAGGGCGACACACTAGCCCTAGGGCGGCACACACTGCACTTCTATTCAGCACCGATGATCCACTGGCCGGAGGTGATGGTCAGCTATGAGGAGCATGACCATGTTCTGTTTTCAGCAGATGCTTTCGGAAAATTCGGGGCACTGCAATATGATGATGAATGGGTCAATGAAGCCCGCCGCTACTATATCAATATCGTAGGAAAATACGGCAATCAGGTGCAGGCTCTTCTAAAAAAACTTTCAGAGCCGCCTATCAGCATAATCGCGCCACTCCACGGACCTGTGCTTCGCGGCGACCTGTCGCCCTATCTGAGACTCTATGACCGCTGGAGTCGATATGAGCCTGAAACGCGCGGAGTTCTGGTGGCATACACCTCAATCTACGGCGGAACGGCCGCCACGGCCAACCGTTTGGCAGAGATGTTGCGGAGTCAAGGCGTGGAAGAAGTCGTTGTCACCGACCTTTGTGTCGATGACCAGTCAGAAGCCATTGCCCAGGCATTCCGTCTGAGTTCAATGGTTGTGGCCGCCCCGACATATGATGCATCGATCTATCCCGCGATGCATGATTTTCTCCACCATCTGGCATTGAAGAACTACCGCAACCGCCATGTGGGGATTATAGAAAACGGATCATGGGCTCCGGTTGCCGCACGGTTGATGCGAAAAATGCTTGAATCAATGCCCGGCGTGGAGATTGCCGAACCAACCGTCACAATAACCTCACGCCCCGATGAGAAAACCAATGCCCGGCTATCCGAACTAGCCAAAGCAATAGCAAAGGGCGGGGAATAAGAACAGTCATAACAACCTCATAAACATAAATATTATGGAATTCCTAACAGATGAAAAACTCGTGATTGTCGGTGCGGCCGGCATGATCGGATCAAACATGGCACAGACAGCCATGATGATGAAACTCACCCCCAACATTTGTCTCTACGACCCATACGCACCGGGGCTGGAGGGCGTTGCCGAAGAGCTCTACCACTGCGGCTTTGAGGGCATGAACCTCACCTACACTTCTGACATGAAGGAAGCACTGACCGGCGCAAAATATATCGTGTCGTCAG
>CAYTLU010000069.1:0-2304 GCA_964438665.1 uncultured Bacteroides sp. | reverse complement strand
CCAATTTTTACATTTTCGAATTTAAGCTTCTCCTGACTTATAGTGACATACTCAAACGCATACTTACCAATTCTCTTAAGGGAAGAAGGAATATCCTTAATTACGAGATTCGTACAATTATTGAAAGCGTAATCGCCAATTCTTTCAAGACCGGAAGGGAATGATACTGACTTCAAGTTGCTGCATAATGAAAAAACTTCTTCACCTAATGAGGTCAGGAAATCGGGGAGAATTACAGTTTCAATACGTTTGTTGTTATAGAAAAGACTTGCCAGATTGTTACGGTAACAATTGATGTTGTAGCCGGTGACAAAGTCGAAAGACAAGGTTTCGTCATAATTATCCTCGCTCAATATAAAGGTGTAGTTATACTTGGTGCCCATTCCGGCTTCAGGAGCCTTAGTTCTCCAAGCATACGCTTTCCCATCGTAGTCGAAGGTGACATTCGTGAGGTCGAGATACTTCACCGATGCCATTCGCCCTGTATTGCCTGTGAGGTAAGCCAAATCCTCGCCGTTAATCTTGCCTGTTATTACAAGCCCTTGAACGTCATCAGCGTCGAGCTTCATAAACTCCGATGGCAGAGAGCCTGGAGTCGAAACGTTAAGTTCGAAAACCAGCGCGGGGTCTACATCTCCTGTGGGACCTTCGGGAGCGTCTGCCAACTTGACAAACCCGCTGGTGTTTTTCAGACCGGGTTGGCCAAAATATGCGACTAAATCACCCTGCATAGCATACAAGCAACGGTGATTGCCGGGATTATCGCCCAGATTTACCTGTTTGCGCGCTTCTGTTCCGATGACAAGCTGTACCGGAATACAATTATCAGGGTTGGTTTCGTGAGGGTTATCGGCTAAATAGACGTTAGCGTAATAAGTGAACGGTGGCTTGGCTTGGAACTCGTATGGATTGTTGTTTGTGTTCATTGTGCCTACGATATATCCATTAATCCATGCTTTTGTACCGGGATTGTTCAGTTTTATCACTTCGGCGCAGGTATAGGGACTATTCTGCGTGCCATCACCCGCTGCACTTGAAATATTGCCGATAAAAAAAGACATTACGAACAAAAGTATTGCAGATAAAGCTGTATTCCTTTTCATATATTCTTGAATTTCAACTGGTTGTTAACTGGCTTGAGATTCATCAGATTGTGGCAAGTTATTATTAGATTTCGATGCTATTTTTGTCAGCATATTTTTTGCCCGCATAGTAAAGGCGACATGAGAATAACAGCGAATGCCATCAGTCTAAAAGTTCTCATAAGCATTGATATTTAATCGTTAATTAGTTGTTTGCCTTTCGCTCGGCTATACGCTTGTTGGATTCCTCAGCCGCCAACTGACTGTTGTGTCGTCCTCCATCTTCGTCAATCCAGACAGCACCGCTACCGCCGGAACCGGAACTTGCTGAATTGCTCTCTTCTTTACCCATAGCGAAACCGACACCAAGAATTGCCGCGCATATAATAAGAATCTGAATAATCAGCCTTAGCAGAACCACAATCAAGCCCCATACGGCCACCATGCTCCCTATAATATATACTATGCCGAAAATCGAGAACGCCAGTCCGGCGGTTTTACCCAGCAACCGGATATTCTTTTTCATTGACACCATTACGCCTGTGACAAGCGAGACAAGGAATACCACAACTGTCAGAATATCAACTATTGTACCTCTTATGTCAAAGAGTGTGAGACAAATTACTGTAACCAATGTCGCAGGAATACAAATAGCCAACGAAATAGCCATTGGCTTTATTGACAATGTTCTTTCGGAATCCTTGCCTAAAAGCAACCTCTGATAGAACTTAAAACTGTATATCTGAAAGGCTACAAAAATCATAAACGGTATTGCACGGAAAAGCGAACCGAAAAAGCCGTATCTATTATTGTCGCACCACCAAAAGGCATCGTTGCCCATCACACTGTATGCCCAAATCTCTAATATAGAGGCGAGGAGTAGACAGCCCGGAACTACGAACAATGCCGGCCGCCTGACGGCATCACTCTTGAATCCCAGCCACATAAAAGCCATGGCTGCGATAAAGAGAATTGCGATAATCCAATAAGGGGTCATAGTGGCAAAGAACTTTCCCATCATTGAGTGGTTGACTCGGCTGCGTGTGTCGCCGAAGATGTCTTCGGTGCCTTCGGGGTTTTCGTCGCTGAAAAGCAATTCACCACTGCTGATGCCATATTCTTTTCCATCAATTTTAATAAGGCCATAGGCGGTTTGACCTTTCATCATCCTTTCCACTTTCACAGTCTCACCCATCGGGAGTTTGAAAGCCTCAACTCCGAA
>CAYTLU010000068.1:0-2472 GCA_964438665.1 uncultured Bacteroides sp. | reverse complement strand
CCATAGCGACAATCCTGAGGAAAAAACAGATTCCTATCTGGAAATGATGGGCAAAGCCATAAGCCCGGTGATGAAGCCTATCGGATGTCAGTGGCGAGGAGCCGTTGCCGCCCTTGCCGGTGTTCCGGCAAAGGAAATAGTCGTTTCCACGATGGGTGTCCTTTACACCGGCAATGAAGATGCTGACGATGCCGCTCTTTCAAAGCGTCTCACGGCCATCAATCCGGCAACAGGCAATCCCGACTTCTCGCCGGCATCTGCCCTTGCTTTTATGGTGTTCATACTGCTGTATTGCCCCTGCACCGCAACCATCATAGCCATAGTCAAAGAGACCGGAAGCTGGAAATATGGTGCATTTACCGTAGTGTATAACACCATTGTGGCATGGCTGGTAGCATTTGCGGTCTATCGGGTCGCATTATTATTTGCATAACCGCCATCCATTAGTCAAGATTGACAACGGTGATGCCCGCTCCGCCAAACTGGACATGCTCGTCATGGTAGGATCTGACACTACTAATTGTGTCAAGATATGAGCGGATTGCCTGACGCAAAGCTCCTGTTCCGGTTCCATGCAGGATGCGAACCTGTCCGGCATTGAACTGCACGGCATCATCGATGTAATATGTGATTGCCTGTATAGTTTCATCGACCCGCATTCCTCTGACATCAATCTGTCGGCTGAAATTAAGTTGCCTTTCCCTTGATTGCGATTCCGTTGCCGAACTGACAAAAGACGCTTTGCGTGCTCCCGATTGGATTTTTGACATTGTATGTGTCAGCCTTTTTATGTCAACGGTTGTCTTCAATTGTCCGAAAATGACCGTTGCCTGCCCATTCTTTATGCCGACAACCTTTCCGGGAACGCCTTCTCCATCAAGTTTGACCACATCGCCTACGGCTATCTGCCGGGACGCATCGTGCGACACCTGCGTTGTCGCCGACGGTTTTGCCTTCCGACGCATTTCAGGCGACTTCTTCAGCAGCTTGCTCCCCTTGTCATTATCTTCTGACAAAAGCGCATCTTTCTGATGACGCATCTTTTCTCTTGCCTCCTTCGTTGCTTCTTTTTCGGCCTGTGAACGCCGAATATCAGCAATGGTGCGTTCAATTAAGGCATTCGACCCCTCCAGAATCGAGCGTGCGTCTTTACGCGCTTCCGAGATAATATCCTTTCGCTTTAAACGCAGCTCTTCCGCTTCTGCATTATAGCGTTCGAGTACTTGTTCAATTTTTTTCTCTTTTTGCCGTATAGACAAGCGTTTATTCTCCCAATAGCGTCTGTCGCGGACTATGTCGAGCAGATATTTATCCATGTTTACATAATCGCTGCCGACAATATTTTCCGCTTCCGAAATTATATCGGCCGGCAGTCCGATTTTTCTTGCTATTTCAATTGCGAAAGAGCTTCCGGGATGACCGATTGACAATTTGAACAGAGGGGTCATGCGCTGTCGGTCATACAGCATCGAGCCATTGAGCAGCCCCGGTGTTTCCTCGGCAAAATGCTTGAGATTCTGATAATGGGTGGTCACAACGCCCCACACTCCTGTCTCATTAATTCTTTTCAGAATAGCCTGAGCTATCGCACCGCCAATCTGCGGCTCTGTCCCGCCGCCAAACTCATCGATCAACACCAGTGACGACGGACGTGAACGCTGAACTACCACCCGCATATTCCGAAGATGCGAGCTATACGTACTCAGATCATCCTCAATTGACTGATCATCGCCGATATCTACAAATATATCCTGAAATATTCCTATATGGGAATTTTCATAGACCGTCGGCAAGAGTCCGCACTGAACCATATATTGTATGATGCCGATCGTTTTCAGTGTCACTGATTTTCCTCCGGCATTAGGGCCGGACACAACCAGTATCCGGTCAGTCTCCGTCAGCAAGATGTCAAGCGGAACAATCTCCTTGCCATTGCTTCTGAGAAGCTGTTGAAGTCCGGGATGGCATGCATGATACAGTTCCATAGCCGGGTTATCTTCCAGATTCGGCATATTGGCATCTACCTCGCGGGCATACATGGCCTTGGCATGGATGAAATCTAGCTTGGCGGCCACAGACACGCTCAAAAGTATATCATCAATGAATGGGCGTATTTCCGCAGCCACGTTCAATAAGATACGCTTGATTTCGCGACGCTCCTCCAATTGCAGTTCTCTCACGCGATTGTTGACTTCCACCACTTCCGCCGGTTCGATAAATACGGTTTTTCCGGTGGAGGACTCATCATGCACAATACCGCTGATTTTCCGTTTGTGCATCGGCTGTACGGGCAACACAAGGCGGCCGTCGCGCATGGTCGGAGTCACATCGGCATCTACGTATCCCTCTTTAACCGCATTGGATATCACCTTGCGCATCACTGAATTTATCGTGCCGTTCATTGATGAAAGCTGACGGCGTATCTGCAACAATTCCGGTGTTGCACTGTCCTTTATCTCCCCAAAAGGATCA
>CAYTLU010000067.1:0-12540 GCA_964438665.1 uncultured Bacteroides sp. | reverse complement strand
CGCCTTCACCGATGAGAGTAACCCCTGTCGGAATCACAAGGTCTTTGATGCGCCCCGTACTCTGAAATGCCACCGGACCGATCTCGGTGTATCCCTCAGCTATGACCAAATGTTCAAGCGCTTCACAGCGAGAGAAAAGAGCCTTTGGTATTTTTTTATCGACAGTGACGCCTTTGATAATCACCGAGCGAAGACGTGTATTGTATTCAAATGCTCCCTCTCCTATTGAGATCACACTGGCGGGGATCTCCACCTCCTCCAGTCCGTTCTGACGTTGAAAGGCCCACTTGCCGATTTCTACAAGGGTAGATGGGAATTTAATGGTGCGCAGCTTGCAGTCTGACGACATTCCCTCTCCGTTTCCGATGGTGGAGAATGCCTGTTCCAGAATTTCTTCCAGATTTGGCGGCAGAATGACTTCACCAAGATTGTAATCGTTAAGGAAACAGAATTTGGGAATCTTTTTCAGTTTTGTTGCCGCGCTCATATCGATTCTCCGGCCGGTGTGCCAATTGGCGAAAGAATGGTGACTGAGTTTTGACACCGAAGCGGGCAGAACCAATTCACTTATCTTTGAAGCGGTCAGCACATCTATCCCGATGGTTTCAATATTATCAGGAATTTTCAATTCCTCCAATGGCAGCTTACTGAACATTCCGTCAGGGATTGTCTTTTCTGACCCGTTTCCAAAATAGAATGGGCGGTTTTCTTCGATGTAGAATTTGTAGGGATTGGCACCCGGATACGGAGTTATCCGCGCTTTCGACAGATCGATAGAACGCAGCGAATGTTGCTTCGCCATTTTCACGATAACCTCGTAGTCTTCGGTTTTAAACACCCCGGATACGGTCATGGATTTTATCGAGGCCATCTCTTCCTCGCTGATCAGGTCAGACAGCCTTACGGTCTCGGTCAGCGCGTAGCTCTTCGATTCTGTCGGCTCCATGCCTGCTTCCTGGATTATGGTATAAGTGGCTTTGAAATCCGGATTCCCGACAACGGCTGCCGTAATGACCGCCGTGCGCTGCTGCGCTGTCGTGTTAGGACTGATGGTGGCCGTATAGCTGCGCTTGCTTGCATCGTAACCCGACAGTTTCACCCATGAAGAGTTATTGCCGTCAACAGACACGGTGTATGCCAGATTGGCCGAAAACATGTTGCTAAGAGTGTTCTCAAAGCATGATATTGTGATACTGTCCCTGACAGCTTTCAACTCAGGTCGCTCATGACGGATTTCAAGGCTGATGAACTCGGGCAGCTTCTCCTGCGTCCATCCGGCAATGGGAGCGAATACGATATAACCTGTCGAGGTTATATTATTCGGCGATGTGTTTGCAAGCAACGTCACTTTGGCCGTGCCGGCATTCAGAGTCTCACTTATCCTTGTCATCTCAAATAGATTCCTCTCAAAGCTAAGACTTGATGACAGATCGGGCAGACGCAGCGCAACCGTGTCGAGATTCGTTTCGAATTCAAACGTTATCTCATGCCGGTCGGCATCCTTGAAATCACCGGGCTTCAGGCTGCTTGACTTGAGTGTGAACGTGGCCGCCGCCTGATTTATGGTGACAAACTGCTTATAGTCGGGATTGTTGTTGTCGAAAATCGAGATCACTCCCTGACGGCTTGCGCCGGTCATATTAGGCGCCAGTTCGACATACATGGTGTGCGTCTGCATGGCGCGCGATCGGGAATCCATCAGCACCCTGATCCAGCTTTCATCGCCGGATGAAATCTGGTAGCTGACATCTATGTTGGATTCTATCTCAATCGTCATGGATGATGCCCCCGGCTTGGCTTCTACATCCTTGTCGCCGAGAATGATCTCTCCTTTCTCGTGCTGGATGATGGTCAGTGTCTCGCTGACGCCGCCATCGGCGGAAGTGAACGTGATCTCCGTCTGGCGCGGTTGTTCGATCGAAGTGTATTCATCGATCCGGAAATAGACGGTGTGGCTCGACATAGCGCGAGAATCCACCCTATGCACCCAATCGACGGTTGGCTCTGACACCGTGAAGTCGCAGTTTGTGCTGAGTTCTATAGTCAGAGTGCCGCCGCTTGCCGATATGTTCTGTTCGCTATGCGACAGGAGCAAACGCGCGCCGCCGGCCTGATTGACATAAACAGTCTCCTCTTTTCCTCCGCCGCTGACCACGATATAGCCCTCACGCCCTTCATAGTCGAAATTCTTCTCCGCCGTGAACATGATCGTGCGCTCCGTCAGCCCGCGGCCGGAGGGTGCTTCTTTCAGCCATGACGAGAATTGGGCCGGGATGCTGTATTTAAAATCTATGTTGGTTTTGACTGTGACCGTAAAATCCCCGCCGTCTTTTCCCACCTCCACATTATTGGACGTTATCAGCAAGGCGTCTTTCTGTTTCTGGGTGATCTTCACTGTGCGTTTGACCGTGCCGCGTGTCAGCTGCACCACGGCCGATCGCTCATCGTAGCTCTCGCTGGCCGCTACGGTGACTTTCACCGTCCCGCTGGTGCCGCTCCCCGATTTGGGCGTGATGGAACACCAATCGACGGTATTGCCGGTAAGCGCGGCGCTCCAGTCTCCGCCGTCGGTGGTGAATGTTATCTCCTTTGTGCCGCCATCACTGGTGAAAACCAATCCCGATGCACTTTCGCCCACAAGAGTCAGCTTGTCAGTGCTGGCCGGCGGTTGCGGGGCAACGCCATCTTCGCCGCCTCCGCAGGATGCCAGGGCTAGACATAGCAGTGCGTGGATTCGGATTGTTGAAAATAATTTTGACATTCTCGTAGCTATTTATTGTGTATTATTAGTCGATATCATTACTGATGAATCCCTGTTTGATTGCGCGGCACACGGCGGCGGCCATTGTTTTGCACGAGAAGTGGCGCAATATGGCGCTGCGATGATATTCAACCGCTTTTTCTCCGATGCATAACGCTTTGGATATTTGCTGGCTGTTTTCTCCGGCACAGATGAGGTGGAGGATGTCGAGTGCGCGGGTTGAGAAAGAGCCGTTGTTGCGTTCCAGTTCGTTAAGCTGCTGTTTGAATCCGTTGCTGAAATATCCCTGCCCTTGTAAGGCCATATCTATGGCTCTTGTCAGTTCTGTGACATTCTCGTCCTTAAAGACCGCATAATCGACATGCGCATCGATGATTTGGCGGATGCTCCACAGGTCATTGCGCATTGTGTAGATTATGACCGGCATGCAGAAGCCATGACTTCTGATTGTGGAGATCAGATCCAGACCGTCACGCACGCCCTTGATCGACATGTCGCAGACCACGGCGTCTATATCGCTTACATATTCTTGCAGCAAGAGAGCCTGATCAATACCGGATGCTCTGATTACATTAAATCCTTTTCTGGATAAAACGTATTGCAGTCCATCCAACACGATTGGCAAATTGTCTATTACAAGAAGTTTCTTCATTTTGTCAAAGTCATTCGGTTAGGGTGATAACTTGGAATCCCTGACCCCATATACTATTTCGTCCGCGAAGATAATTAAATATAGTTAACACACCTCCGAAATTCGACATTAAATTCGTTGAATATCAAATATTTAGTGATTTACCTAAACAAAATATCGGGTTTCCCCTAAACCGCACAAAAAAAATGCACCCCGAAAGATGCATCCCAAACCGCCCCCCATTTGCCCTATCTGACCTATCCGGTGCTTTTTTCTCCCTATCTGGTACAACTTTCTCCCTATCTGCTCATCCGCCACCCGCGCGAGCAGCGATTTATCTTGAAAAAGCGGCAAAAATCGGCAAAATTGCTTTGAAAAAGTGGCATAATTCACTAAATTTGCCTTGAATAAACGGCACAAACAGTGTGCCCACAAACCTATCACAATAGGAATCAACGCAATACATCATATCGATATGCTATACCGCAAAATAACACAATATATAGAGGACTTTTACAAGACCTCCGAGAATGCATTACTTCTGACCGGAGCGCGTCAGACAGGCAAGACATACTCTGCCAGACAATTGGGCAAACAGTTTAAAAACTTCATAGAACTCAATTTTGTGGAGCATCCGGAGGCCATAGACATATTCAATAACGTAACCTCTGCCGATGAGATATTGCTCCGACTCTCTGCATTCACGTCCATTCCGATGAAACCGGGCGAGACACTGATTTTCTTCGATGAGGTACAGAAATGTGATAACCTGATTACTGCGATCAAATTCCTGGTTGAAGATGGCAGATTCAGATACATCCTGAGCGGGTCATTGCTTGGCGTTGAACTGAAAGATGTCAAATCGCAGCCTGTGGGCTACTTGGGCATAAAGGAGGTATTCCCGATTGATTTTGAGGAATTCATAATTAATCTTGGAGTTTCGGAAGTAGTCAGGGAAAAACTCCGCGAATGTTGGGAACATCGCAAAGCCGTTGATTCAATAGTTCATGAAAAGATGATGCGGCTCTTCAGGCTGTATTTGATAGTCGGTGGTATGCCTGCTGCAGTGGCGGAATATAAGGAATCCAACAATGTCAACACCGTGATGAGGATTCAGCAGGATATTATTGCGCTTTATCGCATGGACATATCCCAGTATGCCCGGAATGACATGTTGAAAGTTAAGGAAATCTTTGACCTTGTTCCGTCTGAGCTTGACGCCAAAAATAAACGATTCATACTGAAAAATCTTAATGAACAAGCAAAATACAGTCGGTATGAAGATAGTTTCCTATGGTTGAAAGATGCCGGGGTTGTCATACCGGTTTACAACGTGAATGAGCCTAAAGCTCCTCTTAGGCTCTCCGAAACTCGGAATCTGTTCAAACTCTTTAGCAATGACGTTGGTCTTTTGGCGGCACAATATGCCGAAGGCATACAGCTGAAAATTCTGACTGGGGACTCATCGATAAATATTGGTGCCGTATATGAGAATTTGGTGGCGGAGGAACTGACGACCCACGGATTGACGCCTTATTATTATAATAACAAGCGTCGTGGAGAGGTGGATTTTGTAATTTCTTTTGGCGACAAGGTTATGCCTATAGAGGTAAAATCAGGCAAGGATTATCAAAGCCATACCGCGCTGAACAATATGATGGCAGATTACCCCGGTAGTCTGTATGATGCCATTGTGTTGAGTAACGGCAACGTTGAGACTATCGGTGATATAACTTATGTTCCTGTCTATATGATTATGTACATACAGTCGCAAGAATCCAATATTGGAGTGTACAAGATTGACCTCTCAGGGTTGTTATAATTCAATCCCTCAGACACCCTATGGGCACTATATAGACTCCATCGTCTCTCCGATACGCGAATTCGCCGCCTGTCAAAACCATCAGAAACGATGGCGCATTGGATTTATTCTTGTCAATATTATCAGCCAGTTTCTTAAGATTGGCTGCTCCTTCTTCGATTTCCCTGCTCCCGAGCTTGACCTCCACTGCAGCCCATCTTCCATCGTCAAGGGTTATGATGATGTCCGCTTCCAAATCATTGCGATCGCGATAATGACGTATATATCCTCTGAGTGGCTCTGCATAAACTCTCAAATCCCGGACACAAAGAGATTCAAACAGGAATCCGAAATATTTGAAGTCATCAAGAATTGTCTTCGGGCTTGCCCCTATTGCAGCAACAGCAAGTGACGGATCGACAAATTGTCTTTTGTCTGAGGTCCGGATACCGGTCTTGGATCTTAACGATGGCTGCCAGGCTTTTACATCTTCTATTACGAAAAGTCTTCGCAATGCGCGTAGATAGACATCCAATGTCTTATCTGTTATCGACAGGTCGTTGGCTTTCACATCGCCCATAATCGTACGGTCAGTTGTCATTGTGGAAACATTTCTTGCCAAAGATTTCAATATGCCTCGCACTCTGTCCGGATCTTTTTGCGACTTATCAACTGCCGCGGCATCCCTCTCGCAAATCGCTTCAACATAATCTTTAGCCACATCAAGGGCATCATCCCTGTCCATACGCAATGTTGCAGGCCACCCTCCCCGACATATGACATAGGCCAGATCGTCAATTGAAAGATTACTTATAGCCGTTACTTCCGCGTCTCCGTCAAACATATCCTTTAAGGAGACTGCACCGGAAGATTCGCCTGACTCAAACAAGCTCATGGGGCGCATCTTCATTCGCGAGATGCGTCCTGTGCCGGTGTGTTCCATTTTTTCATTCGGAAGCATATCGCTATCTTCATCGACAATCACACTTCCGGTCAAGATGAATTGTCCCATTTCAGGTGTTTTGTCCACCGCAAATCTCACGGCATCCCAAAGAACGGTAGCTGTCTGCCATTCATCTATAAGCCTTGGCCTTTCTCCACGCAATAGATATGATGGAGCTGTCTGAGCCATCTTTAGATATGACGACCGTCTGTCAGGGTCCTGCATATAGATGACACTGTTTGCCGCATTAAGTGCTGTCCAAGTCTTACCACACCATTTGGGCCCGGCTATAAGTACAGCCCCTCCGGTATGTAACTTTTTTTGCAGTGTACGGTCTGCTATCCTTGGTTTATAGAATTCATTTTTCATAGGAGTGGTATGTTTTTCGCAAAGATAGTGTTTCTTAAGCTATTATCCAAACCATTCCGAACTTTTGCAGCATTTCACTCCGAACTTTTGCAGCATTTCACTCCGAACTTTTGCAGAAATGCGATTTGTGCCGGGAACCGATCAGTGGCTGTCTATAATCCCCAGATCGATGGCGCGCCGGATTGCCCCCGCCATATTTTTGCAATTAAGCTTTTTCAGGATCGCGCCGCGATGATATTCGATGGCTTTATCCGTCAGACACATACGATCGGCTATTTCACGAGTGCTTTCGCCATTGGCTATCCGCTGGAGCACCTCAACGGTGCGTGATGACAAAATGCCTCCGATTTGCAAGGTCTCCGTACGGCGTTTGGTGAATGTCGGGCTGTAATACCGGCCTCCCGCCGCAACTGTCTCTATTGCACTGACAAGCTCCATTATGCTGTCGCCTTTCAGCACAACACCATCAAGATCGGCATTCAAAAGCCGTGGCATATTCCAAAGCTCATCATGCATCGTATAGACAATTGCTGATTTGTTATAGCCCTTACCACGCATTTTTTCAATAAGTGAGAGCCCGTCTATGTCACCGCCCAGTTGCAGATCGGAGACAACAATGTCTATGTCGCCGACATGTTCTATCGCCATCATGGCAATATCGGCCGAGGCGGATTTTATGATTTTAAAGCCTCTTTCCGTCAAGACCGACTGAATCCCTTCGAGCACGATCGGATGGTCATCGACAACAAGCAGGGTTTTCATTTCTGTCTTATATATAAGGTGTATGTTCCGTCATGACACTCTGCTGTCGCTTCCGCTCCGATGATTTCCGCACGCTTTTTAAGCGTTGCGCTTCCGGCATGACTCGAAGTTGTGTCTGAAACTGAGCCGTTTCCGTCAATATCGTTTTCAACGCTCAGGCTGAAACGTTCGTCGCCATTGAGAATAATGCGTATTTCTTTTGATTCAGAGTGTTTCAAAGCATTATTGACAGCTTCCTGAACAATACGGTAGAGTTCGTATGACTGACGTACCGAGAGTTTGTCCCAGTCATATGTCCCTTCATCCGTCAGAGTGATGTGCCTGTCAGAGTGCCTGTCATTGAAATTTCCTGCATAATCAAAAAGAAGCTGGCAGAATGTGCGGTTTGCAAATTCCGGGGGCATCATCTCATGAGAAAGCGTGCGCACACGCTGCCCTATGGCTATGATACGTTCCGCAGCCTCCTCGCGGGCCATTCCGGGAATCTCCCATTGCAGTCCGATGAGTTGACCGGCGATATCGTCATGCAACTCCCGGGCTATTCGGCCGCGTTCTTCTTCAAGTCCCTGAATGTACTGTTCGCGGCGTTCCTGCGCAAGCCGGCGGCGACTCCTTGCTCTATAATATATGAATAGGGCTATTATCACTGCGATCAAAACAACACACAGAGATATGATGAAAATCATGATCCACCTCTGATGGGCGAGCCGTTCGATCTCCAGTTCCTTGGTCAATGTGTCATATTTCACCGCCAGGTCGCTCATGTCTTTCTGCGCCTGGGATCTGCGCGTTGAATCGAGAGCGCTATATGCGTCTCTCATCAGTCGGAATGCTTCGTCAGTGCGGCCTAAATGTGAAAGACACATCGCTTTTTCAAGAAACAGATCCTCCGACTGACGTCCGATTGTGCCAATGGAATCGACCTCCTGATAAATGGCATATTCTTCCGCATACCGTTTTTCTGCACCGCAGAGTTTTGCCTCCAGCAGCTTGGTGATGATGGCCTGAAAGTGGTTAGGCGGGAATACGGCAGCCGCTTCTTTAGCCTGTGCCAGAACCTTGCGTGCCTGTGCCAGAGAGTCAAGTTTGAGATATGCATGAACCAACGGTGTCAGAATTTTTATCTTGAACGTCGGCGGCGCTATCTCTATGAGTGGTTTATAAGGCTGAAGTTCGGAAATGGTAGCCTTGTAGTCGGTTGATTTCGCGAGATTGCTGGCAAATGTGCCGACAGCTTGCAGAATTGCCGCTGTGTCACCCATTTCTTTTGCTATATCAAGGGCGCGGATGCTGAATTGACGGCCATCCGTCAGGCGGTTGGCCTCTGTATATGCAACAGCGAGATATTCCACAATCGCTTGCTCCCACTCGACACTATTTTCTTTCATGGCGATGTCAAGAGCTGAACCATAGTAGTTTATCGCGGAATCCAGATTCCCTTTTCTGCGGTGGACTAATCCTTTTGCCACCATACCCTGAAGCACAGACTCATTGATGCCGGCCTTGCGCCCGAAAGAAATCAGCGTGTCGGCATGATTGAATCCCCATTCGGAATTACCCATGTTTATAAGCGCTACATTTCGTTCTATCATTATGAACGCGCGGAGCGAATCCGACATTTCGCAATTCCCAAGCAGCGAATCGGCTATGGAAATCACATCAGCATAACGGCCTTCGGAGCCGGGCTGATATACAAGATTGAATGTCTGTTCTTCCTCGCCGGGCGGAACGGTTGCTTTATAGCGGTTGCTGTTGCTGCATCCGATCGACATCGATGCCATCAGAAAAACGATGAAAAGGGCTGGTAGATTTCGCATAATGTGCATTATTATTTTTTATGGGTAAAGATACCAAAAAGTGAAGCCAAATATACGAATTTGTCGAAAATAATGCCAAATTTATTTGAACATTGTCGGGCGAAAGACGCTGATTAATTTGATTTGCATATTTTTGGGTTTTATATTAAATTTGCCTTGAACAAATAATTATAATATGAATAAACGACAAGCACGTCTTGCCCTTATCGTAAAAATCCTGCTAAACAATTCTATCGGTAGTCAGGAAGAACTGATGGCGATTCTTGAAGCGAACAACTGCAATGTCACTCAGGCAACCCTATCACGCGACCTGAAGACACTGCGCACATCCAAAGTGGCCACCGACCTCGGAGGCTACCGCTATGAGATTGCCGCCAACGGCACTGCAGCCGATGAAGTCGCTGCCCAAGCAATGAACGCTGTCCGGCAGGCTTCTATCATATCGGTCGCATTCTCCGGCCGCCAGGCTATCATAAAGACTCGAAACGGATATGCCGGCGGGGTGGCATACGACATCGACGAACTGCTTTCTCCTCACATTCTGGGGACGATTGCCGGCGCAGACACCATATTCGTAGCCGTTGACGACACTGTTTCGCGCAAGGAGGTTTACCGCATTTTGTCGCAGATCATTCCGGCCGCAGTCATGGAAGCCGGACGGCACTATTTCGAGACTCCGATCTATGGTGCAGCACAAGATTTAATCTGACAACACAAACAATCATATCTTTCAATCAACAACCTTTTGTATTAGCCATGATACGCGCAGCCGTGACCGGCGGAGCCACTTCCGTAGCCGGTGAAATTATAAAAATATTGATAAATCATCCCGATGTCGAACTTTCATGGGTGCTTGAACCGCAAGCCGAAGGCGCATTGCTCTCCCAGATTCATAAAGGTCTCCGGGGAGAGACATATATGCGCTTCAGCGCGACACCCGACATGGACAATGTCAACGTGATTTTCCTTTGTTTCGATGAGCCCGGAGTCTCTTTGGAATTTGCAAAACGCTATCCAATTCCCGAAACGACCAAAATAATAGATCTGAGCGGTGATTATCTGCCGAAAAGCACCTTTGCCGATGGCGATGACTGGATTTTCGGTCTGCCGGAGCTGTGCCGCAAACCGCTTGTGCGCGGCGGCATGCATGCTTCTGTTCCATCGGCTCTGACATCTGCCGTGTTGCTATCGCTGCTTCCGCTTGCCAAAAACCGACTTTTGAACGAGGGCGATATCCACGTGACCGCCGGAGTTGCCGAAGACGGTGCAGAAGCTGGCGAAATGCTCGCCCTGATCGACATTCCGGAAGCTGACGACATTGTGCGCGGACTGCATTCGCTTGATCCGTCATTCAACCGTGCGATGACATTTATGGTCATGTGCGGAGGCTGGAGACGCGGAATTTCGCTTGCAATCCATTTCAAAAGCTCAATATCGGAAAATAAGGCGATGGAAATATTCAATGAGTATTATTCCGATCATGGCTTCACTTTCATGTCATCAAGCATACCCAACCTTGCCGAAGTCATCGGGACAAACAAATGTATCATCAATCTGCAAAAAGTTGGCAACCGGCTGGTTGTAAACACTGTGATTGACGATCTGATCAAAGGGGCGGCGGCAATGGCCGTTCATGACATGAATCTTCTTTTCGGGCTTCAGGAACGCGTAGGACTGATGCTGAAATCTCACAGTTGTTGACATCGGAAGATTGGAAATTCCCCGCCTACCGGAATATCCGGACAAATCCGCATCTATCTGCGGATGCGCGGTGACAATATTCGCTCGCCAAGATACTTGGCGAGTTCTTTTTTTATCTCGTTGAGCTCCGCCGCCCGCTTCATCAGATCTTTGACGCGTGTCATATCATGATCAACGGACTTATAGACATCGGCTATCTGCGAATTGACATCGCGCAGATCAAGCTCAACCAACGCACACTTCAAATTATAGACCGCAATCGGCACCAAATCCGGCAATCGCTCTAGTTCAGTAGGCAATTTTGAGTATTTAGTGTATATTTTGCTCAGTTTATGACGCGAAGTGGCAAGATCCGTGGCAATCTGCCTGACCGTATCATCCGGACTTGACATAAGCCGGCTGCCTATATATGATGCCTTAAACTGCTCAAGTGTGTCTGTCCGCTCCTGCTCGGCATCTGCATAAATCTCTTTCTCCCGCAGTTCAATCATTGACAGGTCATCGAGAGTCTGCCGGATTTCGTCAATTCCATCACTGACGCGCTTTTTATAAAGTTCATCAATCCGCTTTTTTTCAGCGTCCATATCATTGCCGCACGAATCAAGAACCTCAAGACCGGCATCGAAAACCATCTTGAATTTCGGATCGGAAAATGAAATCTCATCCAGGTCAAGCTCACTACGGATATACTCTATGACCGACATCTGATGCATGGCGCCATCCTCTCCCTGATACTCACACATGTCAGCCAATCCGTATCTGACGGCATAGCGAAGCAGTTCCAGTTCATATTGATGCAGATATTCCATCCGCCGGCGCTCATTCTGATCCTGCGGAGCGGTATTCACCTGACTGTCAACAGCATTGGCGGAAGGATCGGACGATTTAGCAAGTTCGTCATTCTCATCAGACAATCCCGCGTCCTGACGGTTCTTTTTGCGGAGGCGGTCGGCTGCCTGCTGTTCGGCTCGTTCAGCCAGATTTTTAGCCACCTGCAATGTCAGAACTTTTTCGTCTATACCCATAGCGCGGCTACACTCCCCGATATAAACCGTGCGGGTTATCTGATCCGGGATCATGGAAATTGACCGGACAATGTTCTGTATTGCTTTTGAGCGCGCAACTGGATCATTTCCCAGTCCGTCCAACAGAATTCGAGTCTTGAAAGAGATGAAATCCTGTTCATTGGCAGAGAGATACTCTTCCACCTCGCTGGATGTATGGCTCTGGGCGAATGAATCCGGATCGTCACCGTCGGGCAGCAGCAAAACCTTAATATTCAATCCCTCGGCAAGCAAAAGGTCAATACCGCGCAAAGAAGCTTTTATTCCGGCCGGATCGCTGTCATAGATAACGGTCACATTGTCGGTAAAACGATGAATCATCCTGATCTGCCCTTCTGTCAGGGATGTTCCCGAAGAGGCAACCACGTTTTCCACCCCGCTTTGATGCATCGAGATGACATCCATATAGCCCTCGACCAGAATGCACTTGTCTTTTTTTACAATTGCTTGCTTAGCTTGATACAAGCCGTAAAGTTCATAGCTTTTACGGTATATCTGGGATTCAGGAGAGTTTACATATTTCGCTACATCCTTATCCTTGCGAAGCGTTCTGCCACCGAATGCAACAACCTTGCCCGAAACTGTAAAGACCGGATAAATTACCCTGCCCCTGAAACGGTCACGGACAATTCCATGCTCTGTCTTATAGCACAATCCGGTATCAAAAAGATATTTTTCGTTATATCCTTTT